>JAFGON010000023.1 GCA_016926475.1 candidate division WOR-3 bacterium
TAACAGGGGTCTATCCTCTATAGAAAAAGTGTTTTAGGATACACTTTTTAATGAAAAGGGGACTATCCTCTATAGAAAAAGTGTTTTTATACACACTTTTTAATGCTAAGGGATTATGATTTTTATTAAAGATAATCAGAGATGTAAAAATTTCAGCGGACTATCTTCAAAGAAAAATCGCTCCAAACATATCAAACTTGCAACCAGAGCTTTGTTATTGACTTCTTTCTGAACAACATAGCCATAAATTGAGAAAAACTGTAAAATTTTTAGAGGATTTTTTTAAACGTCATGATTGTTATTGTCCATACAGTGATATTACATGAATCCTCTCATGCGAAACGGAGGAAAAATGATCAAAAGAAAATTAGGAAACAGCGATATTGAGGTCAGCGCAATAGGCGCAGGATGCTGGGCTATAGGCGGACCTTTCTGGCACGACGGCTGGGTGGGATACGGAGACGTAGACGATGAAGAATCCATAAAATCTCTAAGGAAGGCATTGGAACTCGGGGTGAATTTTTTCGATACTTCCGATGCATACGGTTGCGGCAGAAGCGAAAAAATAATCGGAGAGGTGTTATCGAAAAAAAGAAATGAAGTCGTTATTGCGACCAAATTCGGCTACGTCTCTGCTGAAAACGAGGCAAAAATAATCGGAGAAAATGCTTCTCCGGCCTATATCAAGAAAGCCTGCGAATCTTCTCTTAAAAGGCTCAAAACTGATTATATTGATCTGTACCAGTTCCACATACACGATTACGACATGGAAAAAGCCGGAGAGGTCAGGGATTTTCTTGAAGAATTGGTCTCCATAGGCATGGTAAGGAAATACGGCTGGAGTACGGCTGATCCAGAAAGAGCTAAAATATTTTCAGAGGGTAAAAACTGTGTTTCTTTTCAGTTTGGTTTGAACGCATTAAGAGAAGATCCATTAATGGTTGATTTCTGCGAGAAGAATTCGATGACTGCGATAAACAGAGGCCCTCTCGCGATGGGAGTCCTCACGGGTAAATTCGACGAAAACACCGAATTCCCAGAAAACGATATGCGCAGGCGGTTCGGACTGAATTTTAAGGAAGGACACCTCGCGGAAAGAGTCAAACTCATTGAGAAAATACGAGGAATAATGACTAAAGAAGGAAAATCACTCGTCCAGGGCATGCTTTCGTGGATATTGGCGAGAAGCCCGACAACGCTTCCCATACCGGGATTTAAAAACGAAAAACAGATAATCGAAAATTCCCTCACTCTTTCTTTCGGAGCCATGAAAAAAGAAGATTACGAAGAAGTAAACAGGATTACAGGAAGAGAGTTCTGATATCAGGCTTATTTGACAATTATTCGTTTAAAAAAATTGATATTCTGTTTTCAGAGTAATTCGTGACGGCGATGTCTGTATCGCCGTCGTTGTCGAAATCTGCTGCGCAAATCGCCCTCGGTTCCTCTCCGGATTCTCCTTCATACCCGATGACAAAAAGACCTTCTCCTGTATTCGTATAAATCCTAATTTTTTCGTCCTGGCTGCTTATGACCGCAAAATCTGAATCTTTGTCGCCGTCGAAATCGGCGAACACCAAATCTTCGGGTCTGTCTCCCCCTTCATAAACGGCTGTTCTGACAAAATTCCCGCCGCCGTCGTTTGAAAACACCTGGACTTCATCGTCCGCCGCGCATGCGACGGCAAAGTCATCATCTCCGTCTTTGTCAATGTCCGAGAGGTCTACTGCCTTCGGCCAGTCTCCGCAGGATATTTTGACAGGTTCGCGAAAAACGCCGCCGTCGTTGACCAAGATCATAATTTTATTTTTCCAGGCGTCACATACCAAAAGATCAAAACTTCCGTCGCCGTTTACGTCGGCGGGGCAAATCGCCGAAGGGCTTTTCTGCGCTCCGTAAGGGACTCCCTCGCCGAAATATCCATCCCCGAGGTTGGTAAAAATTCTTACTGTCCCCGAGTAATAATTCGCGACTGCCATGTCCGCATAACCGTCTCCGTCAAAATCGGCGGCGCATAAAGCTTTAGGGTCCTGTCCTGAATAGTATCTACTGCATTGGTAAAACGAATCAAAACACGTTCCTAAAAAAACCGAAACATGGGATATCTTTTCAGCGACGGCTATATCCAAAAAACCGTCTCTGTCAAAATCTGCAGAAGTTATATCAAAAGATCCGTCTCCGGCTAAAAAAGCCAGCGGAGGGTCAAAAGAGCCTTCCCTGTTGAAAATTAAATAGACGTTTTCACCGAGGAGTTGGACTCCGGCCACAGCGAGATCCGTGAAACCGTCATTGTTGAAGTCTCCGGAGCATATTCCGAAAGGAAAAACTCCTCCTCTAATTTCATTTCTTCTCCATTCAGGATAAGCGGATGTAGATAAAAGTATAAAAACGACGAAAAATATTGTTGATTTGTATTTCGACAAGATAAGAAAATTTTCTTCGTTATTGATTATTCATACATTTTGGAAACATCGAAGAGGGTCAATTTCAAGCTGTCCATGTCGAAAACGGTCGCTATGCCCCCGTTTATGCCGAGCAATTGAGAATTCTCCCCGAAACCCAGTTTAACCCTTTTCAGATAATTGCCTTGATCGTCAAAAACGTCTATTGTGCTGTAGGCGTACTCATCCGAAGCAGCAAGCACCAGCAGCCTTTCTTTTTCCCTGTCGTATGAAACAAAGTAGAAAGGAGGTTGGGTCTCCCTGATTTTATCTTCCAGGTATTCCTTGTATTGTCCTGCCCTCTCGAATATTAGGTCTATAGCCTCCTGCGGGAAAGGCAGGGGTTCATAACTGACTGAAAAACCGCCAATCGCGGAGTCTTCCATTGTGTATTTGTATATCGTGTATTCTTCGGTAAATCCCCACCAAATCGTGTCTCCTTTTCCTGCCGCCAAAACTTTCATGGGCGGAGGGAGTTTAGCTTCCATGAGATCTACTTCCGTTTCGCCCTCGAATTTTTTCACGAGTTCTCCCGTGCTTATATCGCAGAATTCCATCAAGCTCTTTCCCATAAGAGGTGCGAACACCGCCAAAGTATCAATAATGTCGAAAGTAATGCTTATAACTCCTATCTGCACGGAATTCAGCAGTACTCCTTCGAGGTTAAAAATCTGAAGCCTTGAGTTCATTGGGTCGAAAATCGCTATTTCTCCTTCTTTTGTGAACTTGACAAATCCCGACTGCATAAAGTTGAATTCTCCGGGGCCTTCTCCTTTGCCGCCGAATACAGTCTTCAACTCATAGTTTTCGTACACAAAACACTGACAGAGGGAAATGTCGAGTACAGCCATGAAATCTCCATAAAAATCAGTCGAGCCGAAACTAAGCTGAACAAAAGAGTCGGTCATGACATAAAGGGTCTCGGGAACTACATACATGGGTTCTTTTGGTTCGTAATGTCTTATCTCAAAAGACTCCTGATCGTTTTTACTGCACGACAATACCGCTGCAAGAGTAAACACTGAAAATAACCCGAATTTTATCATAATTTTCATTTTCATATCCTCTTCTTGAGATTCATTCTGGCGTCGTGAATCGCTTCATTGTCGCCCATTGATATCTCTCCGTTGTCAATCCTGACGTGAAAGCCGCAATCAGGATTGTTGCATACCCATGCTTTGTACTGGATTGTCGCGCCTTCTCTTCCGTAATCAGACAAAGGCAGCAACACTCCGGTTTGACACTTAAGGCATTTAGGCCACTGCTCCACTTTTCACCTCCTCTTCTTCAATTATCCCTTAAATAAAACGGAATCGATATTTTTCAAAAATTCAGATGTCAAGGGTGAAAGAAACCCTATCCGCACCTCCGAGATAACCGTATGAATAATGAACCGCGTCTATTGAAAAATAATTGTCTTTTCCGAGCGGCATCATGACCCCTAAACCGAAAGACCATCCGCTCCAATCTCCCGTCTTTTCTATCGGCTGGTAACCCCCGCGAATCGAAAAGCCGTTGAAGGCAAAATCGAGATTGGTAGGCAAAAGGGTCAATTCCCCTCCGAAGCCTGAAGAAATTTTCGAAAATTCCGAAAAACCGAGATCGGCGCTCAAAGTCGTCTTTAAAACAAAGGATTCGAGATCGAGAGGAAGCACTATTGCCGTCCCTGTTCTAAGTTCTGTGGGCGGGAGGTCCCTTTCGTCTATAAAGACGATGCCTGGTCCTACATTTTTCAAAGCCACTCCGAACCTGAAAAAAGGGTGGGGCACAAAAAGAATCCCTCCGTCTAAAGTCGCTGTTCTCGCCGTTCTGTCCCCCAGCTTGCTCTGTATTCCCCTGACCGAAGCTCCAGCGAACAAATTATCACCGTAGATTTCCCTGCCGAAAGAGACTAAGAACATGGCGTCGTAATTGCTGAAGCTTCCGTTTTCGTTTCCGTTTTCGTCTCTTCTTGTGTCGCTCGCGCTCAAAAAAGCTCCGCCTAAGCCCAGAACGCCTAAAGACTTCAACCTGACGATGAAAGCTCCTGCTCCGTAGTTTATGTTTTCGAAAAGGTTCAAGAAAGAAAATGTTCCTCCGAGAGCATAGGTCTGTCCAAGTCCAGCGGGATTCCAGAAAACGCAATTCGCGTCATCTGCCACAGCCGTGTAGGCTGAGCCGAGAGCGACTGGTCTTGCGCCGATTCCGATTTTAAGAAACGTACTGCCGGTGACGCCGGAGCTGAAAGAGAAAAGAACCGATGCCGTAAAAAACAGAGCTGAAAACAGTCGAATTATCATTTCAATGTATAAAAGTTATTCTGCCGAAATTTCTTTCTTCGGAAAACGGCGTCAGTTCAATTATATACAAATACATACCGCTTGAAACTTCATCGCTGTCTTCGTTTCTTCCGTCCCATATCGCTTCTCTCGATACGGGTGTTATCTCGGATGGGTCGTCTAAAATTCTAACTACCTCACCCGCGATGTTGAATATTATCACCCTGAAAAGAGGGAACATACCCTCCGCTCTTTCTCCTATCGGCTGGTATTTTATAGTGCAGAAATCAGAGTATGAATGCTTTTCGAAAGGATTCGGATAAGAAAATACTTTTCCCAGCAAAACGGGACCAGCTTCTATATCGGCGAACATCACTTGCGCGCAAGAGGACATGTTTTTCATTTTCACTCCGCTCGGCGTTCCGTCCCAAAGATAGGGTGAGGGTACTTCTCTGGAACCCAATTCATAGGTCGAACTGCTGAAAAGGTCGCCTTCCTCGCCAAGAGTCGAAGTAGAGGGATCCCCGCTCGCCTTGACCAAAGACACGAGTCTTCTCTCTCCGTCGTTGTTGTCTGGTCTGGATTCATCTATGTGCCACACGGCAATTCCTTCGTCAGGAAGGGCGATTTCAAAAAAACCCGTCTTAAATCTGTTCTCCATTATAAAGTATTCACCGGTTCCGGGATGGTAGTCCGTCCAATCTACACCGTAAGGATTTTGAAGGACTCTCCAATCCTTGGGCATCGTAGGTCCTCCGGCGGCGTCCAAAACCGCCCCTTTTACAAGGTCGGGAACTCCCGGAACGTCCCTTTCTATAGAGTCGGGATTGACCCAGCCCAAGAGCATTTTAATCCAAAGGGAGGGATGCGCGGGTCTTGTACCAGGCTGTTCCCCCGAAAGTTTGTTCCAGCTTCCTGCGTCCATGAGCTCAAATCTTCCCACTACAGAATTTCCTTCGTCTGTATTGTAGAGGTCAGGAGCTCCGAGGACATGGCAGAATTCGTGGCAGAAAACACCAACCGTGACAAGCGATCCGTCTTCATTTTCTTCGGGTTCCATGGAATATACACCGAGAGTGCATCCGCTCGAAATTATGTAAGGACAGGAGGGGTCGTAGTTGTCTCTTATAAGCTGGCAAAGCTCTCGAGCATCCGCTTTATGAGACCAAATGTCCATAGTGTCTCCTGTCTGCTCCGCTCCTGGACCGGCATGAACCACAAAAAGTCCATGCGCCACCCTGTCTCCGTCCGGGTCGAGAGAGTTCAAGTCAAAACCTGTAGCCTCGGCTCTGTAAACAGCGTCTCTTACAGCCATGTAGACGCCTATGCTCGTGTTTTGCGTATAGGGGTCAAATATCCACTCTATTCCGTAGTAGTGAATCGCGTATGCCATCTTCGGATAATAACTGCGCACCCAGTCGACAATGACGCCGTTTACCGAAAACTGACCGTAGCTTACTTCTCTGTAATAAGAATACATACTTCCCGGATTTGAGGGTGAAAAAAGCAGTTCATCATAACTTGACGCCGTGTGCGAGGGATTGTGCGTCTGATCTGAAAAGTCGAATAAGACCACCGCCGTCGATAGGGAAGGCGGAGTTTTCACTCCATAGTCAGTGCTGAATATTCTACTTTCCGGATTTTCTATCCCGAATTTCTTCCCGGGGAAAGAGATGCCTGTGTGCACCACTGTGCCGTTTTCGTCGCAGAGCCCCGGAAGAGGAGGCATTAAATCGAAAACCGACACGCATATATATAAAATGAGACAGAGCATACATGTATCTTAATTTCAAAATCTTAAACTGTCAAACCCGGTTTTATGCTGTTGTCAGTTCATTTATTATTTGTTAGTCTTTCAAATAAAACGTTGCAGGAGGACTCGTGAGAACTATTTTAATCAGCTCGATAGTTCTTTTTTCGGCGTCGTCAACTTTCCCGACACCCATTGTCGTGTCGGGTGGAAACCAAAACGACATAATCGGAAGATTTCTGAGGATAGACAACGGCACTCTTTTGGCTGTAATAGAGAGAAATCCAGATTGGAATTCGGGCGATTTTTATTCGTCATTATCTACGGACAACGGACTGACATGGGGTTCGCTTTCTCCAGTCATAGTCAGCGCCGGCAACCAGTCCACGTTTTCTCTCACTAAAGGAAATTCAGACACAATTCTGCTCTTTTACGCCTCCGATGAATCCGGCGTTTACAGGATATACAGCGCGTTTTCTCTAAACGGCACGACCTGGTCGAATTCAGGTCAGGTCGATTTGGGGTGGTCCTCATCCCAGAATGTTTACGATCCATCGGTGGAAAGAGAAAACGATGGATCTCTGACCATGACATATATATCAATGGGGTTTGGCGCTTACATCGCGCATAGACCTTCAGGAGGGCAATGGGACCACGACAAAATTCTGCTCCAAACAGGAGCTTACAGGGTTCGGGTGTGTAAAAGCGCAGCAGGGACGTATATGGCCTCATACCATAGACGCACCGGAACGACCTACCAGTACGACGTGTTTGTCAGAACTTCAAGCGACAGGTTAAACTGGTCCCAGGAAACACAGTTGACAACAAATCAAAATTCCCACGATCCCTTCTGCTCCATAACACCTGACGGATCTTTTATGGTGGACTACGCCAAAAATGTCTCCGGCGTCTACAACATCCATTCCCGAATTTCTTCTGACGGGGTCAACTGGGAACCCGAAGTTCAAATAACAAACGACATGACATTCAACACTCAACCATGTTTATTCGTCGAAAACGACACTATATACAGGATGTGGACGCACGCGATAGACTACAACACTGACAACGATATATATTTTGAAAAGTTCATCTATACTCCTAACTCAGTTGAACAGGATACGGCCCTCGTTTTAGAATTTTTAGATTTTAACGCAGTACAGCAAGGGAACTGTATACTCCTGGAAATCCGCTCCATAGACGAAATTTTCCTCTCTTTGAGCGTTTTCGACTTCACGGGCAGAAAAGTTCTGCATGACGCCGTACTCGCGACTCAAGGAGCATCAGAAAAAACGATTGACGCATCAAGCCTTTCTTCCGGTGTTTATTACATCGCTCTGAAAACCCGGGGATTCATACGCGCGGAAAAATTTTTTTACATCAAGATGTAGTTATCCGGGAACAAGATTCTTTCAACGCCTTAGATAATTATGTGCAGTGTTGTCATCACGCTTTTCTGTCAAGCGCAAGGTGGTTGTTTGTCACTTTCCTGAAATGTCTTCCGTATATCGCAAGAGTTACAGCAATAGGCATATTTTTAATATCTTTGAAAAAAGTTTTCAATAAAAGTTTCCAGAAATAAAGCTTTTCCGAACCGAAAACGCCGAGGAGGATAATAGACCTCAAGAATGCCGAAACGTATATGATTTTATTTTTGAAATCGAATCTCACTCCTGTATCTGGTCTATGGTATTCATCGAGAAAAGTGTTTATTCTCCTGTAGTAAAATTTCGATGAGTAAATTTTCCTTATAACTCTTTCATATCCTTCTCTTAAATTCTTCATTTTCATAACTGGAACTATATTCGTCGAACAATCAGTGTTGTCCCCTGAAAATTTTGTCTTTATTCTGTTCGCCTTTTTCATCCTTTCATACAAGCGTGTTCCTGGCGGAGCCTGAAGCAAACCGACCATCGCGGTTGTAATGCCGCTTTTCTGAATAAAATCTATTATCTGCTGGAATATCATCGCGGTGTCGCTGTCAAAACCGACAATAAATCCTCCCTGAACAGTAAAACCCATTTTCTGCAGTTTTTTTATGTTTGATATGATATTCCTGTTGAGGTTCTGAACTTTGTTACACTCGAGAAGACTTGCGCTGTTTGGAGATTCTATACCTATAAAAAGCGTGTCAAAACCGGCTTCAAGCATCATCCGCAAAAGTTCATCGTCATCAGAAACGTTTATAGAGACTTCCGTGACCAATTGTATCCCTTTCTTCCCTTTTCTCCATTTTGAAATTGAAGGCAAGAGATCCTCTTTTAGTTTTTTCTTGTTGCCGATAAAATTGTCGTCGACAAAAAAAACTCCACCTCTCCATCCCCTTGAATATAGCTGATCGAGCTCTTCGGTTATCTTATCGGCTTTTTTTAGCCTTGGAATTCTGCCGAACAGAGAAGTTATATTGCAGAACTCGCAGTTAAAAGGACATCCCCTTGAGTACTGAATAGGCATCATCGCATACTTCCCCATTTTTACCAAAGACCAGAGCGGCACAGGTGTCAAATCTAGGTCTGCGTGCTTTTTTGTCTCATAAATTTTCTTTTCAGAGCCCTTCTTTAAATCGTCAAGAAATTCCGGAAGTGTGATTTCACCCTCGTTTAGAACAAAATGATCAACTTTATCGAACAATTCTCTTTCGAGGGTGAACAAAGGTCCACCGACAACCACTTTTTTACCGGCTATTCTGCACTGATCTATCACTTCGGCAGCGGATTTTTTCTGAATAGACATGCCGCTTATTAAAACCATGTCTGCCCATTCGAGATTTTTTACTGTAAGTTTTTCGATATTCATGTCGACGAGTTTCTTTTCCCATTCCTCGGGAAGAATTGCGGCGACAGTTAAAAGTCCAAGTGGAGGCATCATAGCTTTTTTGTGGATAAATTTTACGGCGTGTTTAAAACTCCAAAAAGTATCCGGAATTTCGGGATAGACAAGCAGGACATTCATAATTTACTCCTAAAAATTGTTCTCTGAGGAAACGTTGTTAAAAAACCTGAATAGGCAGAAATCAAACCAGAAAATGAATAAAGGGAACAAAAGAGAAAAAACCAGACTGATTAAAATATTTCCTCATATAATTATTATACATCCATTTAAACCAAATAAAACAGGCAAATCTTCACAAAAAATTTGCCTGCAAAACCAGATGAATTTTCTCCTTTTTGACAGATCATCACCTGTAAGTCAGATGTAGTTCTCAGGGAACAAAATTCTTTCAACGCCTTCGATAATTATGTGCAGTATTGTCATATGCACTTCTTGAACCCGGTCTGATGTGTTCGCCTCGACAACGAATTCATGATGAGCCCTACCTGCAAGCTCGCCTCCTCCTTTGCCGAGAAGAAGAACCGTTTTCATGCCCTTTTTTTCAGCTTCTTCGAAACCCCTGATCACGTTTGGAGAGTTTCCGCTCGTAGAAAGCCCTACAAAGACATCTCCTGCCCTTCCGTATGCCTGCACACCGCGTGAGAAAATCTCGTCAAAACCGTAATCGTTTCCGACGCAGGTGATATGAGACGCGTCAGTCAGGGATATGACTGGCAATGCTTCACGGTTTTTTCTGTATTTTCCGGTAAATTCCTCGGCAAAATGCATTGCGTCACAGGCACTGCCTCCGTTTCCGCAGATCAAAATTTTACCGCCTTTCTCAAAACACTCTGCGATAACTTTCGAAACAGTCTCGGTACCGGCGATATTCTCATGATTTTCGGAAAATTCGCTTATCGCGCTTACAGCCTCTTCAAAAGATTTTTTTAGATCCATTACCTGCTCCTGTTTTGAATATCTATTTTATCATATCACAAGTGTTTCGTGAATTATTCAGTATCTTGTCTTTTTATTCATTGGTTGACACGGGATTTACCAAGAAATAAAATAGTCAATTTCAAAGGATGTGAAATGAATTCAAAGACAGCGATACAATACACGATTTTTCTGGAACACAAAGCCGGCGCTATGGAGAAAATTGTCAGTAAACTTAAATCCGAAGGCATACAGATTATGGCTCTTTCCGGCAGCGGGTCTGTTGACGGAGGCCTTTTAAAAATAGTCATCGAAAAGGACACCGACCGCGTGAACGCGATATTCAAAACCATGAACGTTTTCCCCATGTCCGTACCTGTTATCGTGCTCAGAATAGACAAAAAATCCCCGGTAGACATGAACTATGTACTTCAGCTTCTCGCTTCCAACGAAATAAACCTTCTGTCGATTAATTGGAGTGATTGCCCGGAAAACAGCTTTGTCTGCATGTCTGTAATACCAGACAAATTCGACATGACCATGAAGATTCTCGAAGAAATATGAATTTACTTTTTTTGACTTTCCTCCTGTTTTCAAAGGTGAACTTCATTCAGCCTGATATAACATGGCAAGACGCATTATCTCTGACAAAATCGAAAATCAAAGACAGTGTTTTTCTTCTCATAGGCGATTCCATGATAGGCGGAGCAGTCGGTTTTTTTCTGTCCGGAGATCTTAAATCCGAGGGAGCGAGTGACGTCATCGTCGATTACCATGTTTCGAGCGGACTCTCAAGACCTGATTTTTACAATTGGGATGAAAGGCTTTCTGAGCTTAACGCGATGTATGACTTCGACTACGCTTTTGTCTTTCTCGGAGCCAATGACAATCAGCCCCTTCACAGATACGGTTCAGGATGGATTGGATACCACACCGAAGAGTGGTTCAGGGAATATCACTCTCGAGTCGGGTCTATGATGGACGCTCTTCTACGAAAAGCCGAAAAAGTTTACTGGATAGGGTTGCCGCGAATGGCGAGCTCAGAATTCGATGCCGGCACAAAAGAACTAAACGAGATCTACGAACAAGAAGCGAAAAAAAGACCGCGTGTAATATATATCTCTTCCTATGATCTGCTTGAAGGTAAAAACCAAAGTTTTTCGGAGTTGAGAACAGAAGACGGATGCCATCTCACGAGCGAAGGCGCAAGGTTGCTCGTGGAAAAGATTATGGAGACTATAAATTAACCCTTTCTTTTCTCAAGGGTTTTAACAATTTCAGGCACAATTTCAAAAAGATCGCCAATTATGGCGTAATCAGCGATTTTCATTATCGGAGCGTCTTTGTCCTTGTTTATAGCCACTATGCAGTCCGATGACTGCATTCCGACGAGATGCTGAATAGCGCCGGATATTCCGACGGCGACGTAAAGCTTCGGAGCGACAGTTCTTCCAGTCTGCCCGACTTGATGTGAATGCGCAATCCATCCTTCATCAACAGGAGGTCTTGAAGAACCTACGGCTCCCCCGAGGTTGTTTGCAAGTTTCTCAATTAGAGAAAAGTTTTCGGGTGCTTTTATTCCTCTTCCGCCTGAAACGATTATATCGGCATTGTCCAGCCTCAACAAAGAGGTTTCCTCTTTTATGATTCCTAAAAACTGGACAGGGTCGTTTAAGATTTGAGCGGAAACATCAAACTCGACCACGTTCGGCTTTTTCGTTGTATCTGGGGTTTTCTTTCTCATCACCCTGGGCCTGACAGTCGCCATTTGAGGGCGGGTGTTCGGCGTCATTATCGTCGCCATTATCGAGCCTCCCCAAGCTGGTCTTGTCTGCAAGAGGTGCCTGTCAGGCATTTCGACTTCAAGATGCGTGCAATCCGCGGTGAGTCCAGTCTGAAGCCTTACGGCTACTCTGGATAAAAGAGGTCTTCCCTGCGAGGTCGACCCCGCGAGGACGACTTCAGGCTTTTCGTTCTCAATAAGATCATAAAGGCTCCGGGCTCTCGGCCCTATCACCGGCTTACGGAGAATCTCTCCTTTAATTATCACGATTTTATCTGCTCCGTAAGAAGCGAGAGCTTCAATGTCTTTGTCAGGGGCTCCACCGAAAACTACCGCTGTGACAGGAACCTTCAGGACCCCGGCCAACTCACTGCCTTTGCTGACAAGCTCGTATGAAACTTGGGCGATTTTATCTTCTTCCTCTTCGGTAACTACCATTACTCCCCTGTATTGATCGAAATCTTTCTGAGTTGTGCTGGTTTTGTGAACCCTGACAATGGCTCCAGTCGGGCATTTTTCGACGCAAATCCCGCATAGGGTGCACAATTCAAAATCAATTTCCGGAAGGTTGTCTTCGTTCATCTTTATTGCTTTAACAGGACAGACATTTACACACACTGAACAGGAAACGCATCTTTTTTCGATTATTTTAAGGCTCATGGCATCTCCATTTAAATTATGTGCCGTTCAGACAAAATTTCGACGATTCTTTCAGCTTGGGATTCTGGTTCGCCTTCGATAAACAGCACTTCTCCGCCGACTTCGGGAGTGAATATTTTTACGACTTGAGTGGGACTCCCCTTCAGTCCGAGCATGCTTGTGTCGGCGTCGACATCTTCGGGAGACCAAACGGGGATTATCTCTTTTCTAGCCCTCATTTTATTCCTCAGTGAAGGCATTCTCGGTTCGCCTATGCCTTTGCCAACCGAAATGACCGCGGGAAAATGTACGGACAATTCTATGTATCCCTCCTCGGTCATAGCTCTGACTTTCAAGCCATTTTCGTCAATTCCGTCAAAGCCGTTGACATCCGTTATAACCGGATACTCAAGATGCTGTGCTATGCCTGGTCCCACCTGCGCGGTGTCTCCGTCTATAGCCTGTCTTCCAGTTATTATCAGGTCGACATTTCCAACCTGCTTGATTCCCTTTGAAAGAGCGTAAGACGTCGCCAGAGTGTCAGAGCCGGCAAAATCTTTGGAACTGAGCAAAACAGCGTTGTCGACACCCATGGAAATAACTTCTCTCAAAGCATCTTCTGCTTGAGGGGGACCCATCGATATTGCTGTCACCGAAGCTTCTATTTTGTCTTTAATTTTCAACGCCGCTTCGACAGCGTAAAGGTCAAAAGGGTTTACAACGGCGTCCACACCGGTCCTCACTATTGTGTAGGTCTCCGGGTCTACTTTTGATTGAGATATGTCCGGAACTTGCTTGACGCAGACAACAATTTTCAAAGAACCTCCATTCCAACCAAGATCATGAAGTAAACTCTCTCATCACTTCGGATATCCCTGTCTCTATCCCGAACTTATAATTCTTGATGGCTTATTGTCTGTTTAAATAGACTTAAACCTTTTACTTTCCTTCATATTTTTTGAAAAGAATAGAGACATTATGCCCCCCAAAACCGAATGAATTTGAAAGGACATAGTTTAAATCAATTTTTCTGTTTCCTTCCGGAGCGTAGTCGAGGTCACATTCAGGGTCTGGATTCGTGAGATTTAACGTTCTGTGAATTATCCCTTCTTTTATGGATTGCGCTACGACAGCCGCTTCCATGGCAGATGCCGCTCCGAGGAGGTGTCCGGTCATAGATTTTGTCGAGATAATCGGGATTTCCTGAGATCTTTTGCCAAGGGCAATTTTTATGGCTTTTGTCTCTATTTTGTCGTTGTAAGGAGTGCTAGTGCCGTGGGCGTTTACATGGTCTATTTGTTCTGGTTTTATTCCTGCGTCTTTCAAAGCGAATTTCATCGCCATAGCGGGTCCTTCTCCTGTCTCATCTGGAGCTGTCATGTGAAATGCGTCGTCTGTTTGACCCGCCCCAACAATTTCGCAGTAGATATTCGCGCCTCTCGCTTTAGCTCTCTCGTATTCCTCGAGTACGAGAAGCGTCGAGCCTTCTGACATAATGAATCCGTCTCGTTCTTTGTCGAATGGCCTGCTTGCTGTTTGCGGATCGTCGTTTCTCGTAGAAAGAGCTTTCATTATTGAAAAACCCGCGACCGAAAGTGGTGTTACGGAGCTCTCGGATCCACCTGTTACCATTATTTCCGCTTCACCTCTCTGCACTATTCTGTAAGCTGAGACCAAAGCGTGGCCGGAAGAAGCGCAGGCGCTTGAAACAGAGTAATTTGGCCCTTTGAGGCCAAACCTTATCGCCACCATTCCCGACGCCATATTGATTATCATCATCGGAATAAAAAACGGGGAGACCTTGTCAGGTCCTTTGTTTAAAAGGTTTTTATGCTGTTCTTCCCACGTTTTATTCCCCCCTATGCCGGATGATATAATCGATCCAACCATGAAACTGTCGACGCTGGAAAGGTCTATGCCCGAATCGGTTATTGCTTCGTTTGCAGCATATATCGCGAATTGAATATACGGATCCATTCTTCGGACATCTTTCTTGTCAAGAACCGAGGAAGGGTCAAAGTCTTTTACTTCTCCGGCAATTTTCACAGACAAACCGCTTGTGTCAAATTTCTGTATGGCCGTAACTCCTGAGGTTCCTTCGAGAAGCTTTTGCCAAGTGGTTTTGAAATCGTTCGCCAGAGGATTGACCGTTCCCAAACCTGTTATTACAACTCGTTTCATCTATACTGCCTTTTTTTCAAATATGAAATATTACTCTTCTTCTTCTCCGTCTTTTGCAGGTTTGTCTCCTTTTTCAGCGAGAGCCTTTTCGAGATAATCAATCGAATCGCCTACTGTTTCAAGTTTTTCCGCGTCTTCATCGGGAATATCAATGTCAAATTTTTCTTCAAAAGCCATAATTAGCTCCACCAGGTCAAGTGAATCCGCTCCGAGATCCTTTACATACTTAGAATCCAACGTCACCTGGGCGTCGTCTACACCGAGTCTTTCGACTATTATTTTTTTCACTTCTTTCTCTAAGCTTGTTCTGTCGAGTGCCATAATAACCTCCTCTAAATAATTTACATCGCCAGGCCGCCGTCTATTCTTATCGTCTCTCCAGTCACATATGAAGATTCATCACTCACGAGAAAAGAGACGACGTCGGCGACATCTTTAGGCGCGCCGAATTTTCGCGCCGGTATATTTTCCATATATGTTTTTTTTACTTCTTCTGGAAGCTTCATCGTCATTTCTGACTCTATGAAACCCGGGCAGACTGCGTTTACAGTTATACCTTTTGAAGCTACCTCCTTTGCTGTCGATTTTGTCAAGCCTATAAGCCCTGCTTTTGAAGAGGCGTAGTTCGCCTGTCCGGCATTGCCAAAAAGCCCTATCACAGAAGAAATATTGACTATTCTGCCGTATTTATTTCTTATCATCTGCCTGATGACCGCCTTGGTGCACACGAAAGCGCCCAACAGATTTACTTCCAATACTTTTTTGAAATCATCCGCCGACATTTTCATGATGAGATTGTCCCTGGTTATACCGGCGTTGTTGACGAGAATTGCGACGTTTTCCCCTCTGTCGCCAATGATTTTCACGGCTTCTTCACAGGACTTTTCATCCGTTATATCGACTTTTGTGAAATCGCACATCGCCGGCAAGGCTTTCATGTCTTCCGCGGTTTTTTTGCCTTCCTCCTCCAAAACATCCCATATATATACTTTATGTCCTTTCAGACAAAGATTTTTTACTATCTCTTTTCCTATCCCTCTCGCTCCGCCTGTGACTACCGCCACTAATTTTTTTTCATCCATTTCAGCCCCCAAATTCTTTTATAAATTCTTTTACGCTGTTAGTGTCTGAAATGCAAATTGTTTGGATGTCTTTTTCTGTTTTTTTAACAAGAGACGACAAAACGGGTTTTGTCGAAAATTCCAAAGTCTCCGTAACATCCTTCTCTTTGAAAAATTTAACGGTCTGCATCCATTTGACAGGTCCGGTCATTTGCCCTTTCATCGCTTCTCGAATTTCTTGCGGTGAAGAAATCGGTTTTGCGCTGATGTTTGCGATTACAGGTTTTTCTGCTTTTTCAATTTGTGCTTCCGAAACGACGTCCGAAAACACTTTTGCCGCATCTTCCATCAAAGGAGAATGAAAAGCCGCTGAGACCTCGAGGAAAACGCATCTTTTGGCGCCTTTTTCCTTGCATTTACCGACAGCTTTTTCGACAGCATCGCTCTCCCCGCTTATCACCACCTGAGAAAGGCTGTTGTAGTTCGCTGGCACGACAATTCCCTGGATTTCTGCGCAGATGTCTTCGATTTCCTTATCACTGAGCCCGACAATCGCCGCCATCTTTCCGGGGCGTCTGCCCCCGGCTTCACTCATCAATTCGCCGCGCTTTCTGACTATTTTAAGTGCAGTGTCGAAACTTATTGCTCCTGAAGCGGCGTAAGCAGTGTATTCTCCGAGGCTGTGACCTGCCAGAAACTCATATTCTTTCATAAAATCTTTGACGAGGCTGTAAAGGCAAAATGAATGTAGGAATAGAGCGGGTTGAGTGTTTTTAGATTCGGTTAATAAGTCTGGGGGACCCTCAAACATAATTTTCGAAAGGTCGAAACCGAGTATTTCGTTCGAAAGTTCGAAAAGTTCACGGGCTTTCTGAAAATCTGCGAACAGGTCTTTTCCCATTCCGACTTGTTGTGCGCCTTGTCCGACAAATATCAAAGCGGTATTGCTCATTGTCCTTCTTTTCTAAACTTGCTTTCCAAAACTTCTTTTATCTTTTGAGAATAGGTTTTTTTCACTGTTTCAAGTCCGTTTTTGACTCCCAGCGGCGAGGTCTTGCCGTGGCCTATAAAAACAATCCCGTTGACGCCTATCAGAGGAGCCGCACCGTATTCCTCGGAAGTCAGCTTTCTTGCCATTTCAGACGGAATCTGGACAGTCTTGCCGAAAAAAGAGTTTAAAAACTCTATCATGCTCTCTGCGAATTTCAGAATAATGTTTCCGACAAAACCGTCGACGACGACTACATCGGCTTTGCCCTTAAAAATATCCCCTCCTTCGATGTTTCCGATGAAATTCAAATCGCTTTTTTCGAAAAGCTTGTACGCTTGAAGAGTCTGTTCGTTTCCTTTGGAAGGCTCTTCCCCTATTGACAAAAGTGCCACTTTGGGGGTCTTGACATCGTAGAGTTTTGAATAATAGACAGACCCCATCTGTCCAAACTGCCTCAACAAAGGGGGTTTGCAGTCGACATTCGCCCCGCTGTCGATAATCAGGGTGGGCTTTGACATGGTAGGGAAAAAACATGCCAGAGCCGGTCTCAAGATGTGTTTTATCCGGCCTAGGTTGACAAGTGCAAAAGCCATCACCACTCCTGTGTTTCCCACGGAGAAGAAAGCGTCCGCTTTTCCTTTTTTATGAAGGTTTAAACCGACGCTTATGGACGAGTTTGTTTTAGTTTTCAGGGCTTCGGAAGGAATGATGTTCATGTCGACGGAATCCTTTGACTCGATGAATTGAAGCCTTTTATCTTTAAGTATCCAAGAATTCGCGTCCAGAACTTCTTTCTCGCCGACTAGAATTACTTGGTCGTCTTGAGTTGAATCAACAAACAATTTAACGCCTTCGACGATAGGAGCGAATCCTTCGTCTCCTCCCATTGCGTCTATGGCAATTATCATCCCTTGTTTTCCTCTTTTATTTTTATGATTTCTTTGTTGTCGTAATATCCGCAATTTCTACAAACACTGTGCGGGAGATTTAAACTACCGCATTTCCTGCATTTTGTCAAAGCAGGCAACTGAGCCTTCCAGTGTGTTCTTCTCTTTTTCCCTCTTGTCGAAGACTGCCTTTTTTTAGGGAGAGCCATTTTTTCCTCCAATCAAACTTTTCAGCGCTTAGGTTTAGATTTACTTTGCGTTGACCTCGCAAGAGCAGGGTCCTCTGTTTAAATTTTCACCACACACCGGACAGAGCCCTTTGCAGTCTTCGCTGCAAAGGTATCTCATCCCCTCGTCCAGAATAATCATATCTCTTATCACGTTGGTCAAGTCTATAATTTTATCTTTTATCGGTATCACGCCTTCGTCTTCTACGAACCTTTCACTATCCGAAACAACAGCTTCTGCTTTCTCAGCCAACTCGGTCTTTTTTAAGAACCGATCCAGGCATCTTGCACAAGTCATCTCTCTTTCGTAAGAAACCTTGAGAGTGACCTGGGCGCTGTTTCTGCCGGGTAAAATTTTCACGTAGAACAAGGCTTTTTTCAAGCCTTCTATCGAAAAATCCGCAACCGGTAAGTCGCCCTCTCTTTCGAAAGGTTTGTCGTCGGTTAAATCTATTTTAAACCTGAGAATCCTTTCTTTGGATTCATCTTTGCTTTTTTTCATTTTTCCAGTATTGTCCCTGTTTTTCCGTTGAAAGCTTCCCTCGCTTTGTCCAGATCGGTTATTATAACTTTCTTCCCTCCTTTTTCAAGGAAATCTATGGCGGCTTCAATTTTTGGACCCATGCTTCCCGGAGGGAACTGCCCTTCAAAGAGGTATTTTTTCGCTGTCCCAATATCCAGCCTGTCGAGGAATTTTTCTCCCTGTTTCCTGAAATTTATTGCGACCTTTTCGACACCTGTTAAAATGACGAGAAGTTCAGCTCCAATTTCCGCGCCGAGAACAGCTGAAGCCCTGTCTTTGTCGATAACCGCGTCCATCCCTTCAAGGGCTCCGTTTTCAAGATAATAGACGGGTATCCCTCCGCCGCCGGCTGCGATGACTATTCCTCCCTTGTTTATTATCGACAATATGGCGTCCTTCTCAACAACCGAGAGCGGCTTGGGTGAAGGGACAACTCTTCTGTATCCCCTGCCGGAGTCTTCTTTCACAACCCATCCTCTCGCTTCAAGAGATGGAACATCTTCTTTCCGGTAAAAAACACCTACCGGTTTTGTCGGGTTTTTTATGGAAGGGTCGTCCGGCGAGACAATGATTTGCGTGACAATGGGAGTCACGGTCTTTTTTATGTTTTCTTTCAGCAGCCTGTTGTAGAGAGACTGCGCTATCATGTATCCTATCCATCCCTGCGTCGAAGCGTCGATGACACCCAGAGGCTGAGGGGGTATTTCATCGGCGCACCTTTCGTTTCTCAAAAGCTCATGCCCCGCTTGAGGACCGTTTCCGTGGGTGATCACTGGGCTGTATCCGTTTTCAATCAAATGAATTATTCCGGAAAGGCTTGCTCTAGTGTTCGCGAATTGCTCATAAATCGTGCCTTTTTGCCCTTCCCTTATCAGAGCGTTTCCGCCGAGGGCGACTATCGCTATCGGTTTATCCGTCATTTCACCTTCTCGAGAACTTCGGAAATATCTGGTTTTCCGATTTCTTGGAGGTCATACTTGACCCTGACCCAGGGTATGTTTATTTTGCAGACCCTTGAAAGGTCTATAGGCGTGGCAATCACGACAATTTCTACGTCCATCGAATTTATGGTCTTTTCCAGGTCGGAAATCTGTTTTTCTCCGTAACCCATAGCCGGAAGTATCGATCCGGTTCCCGGGTACTTTTCGAAAGTATCCCTTATAGTCCCCACCGCCCATTTTCTGGGGTCTACTATTTCTTTCGCACCGAATTTTTTAGCGGCGACAACACCCGCGCCGTAGGTCATAGATCCATGGGTGAGTGTTGGTCCGTCTTCGATAACAAGCGCCTTTTTCCCTTTGATTTTCGAACTGTCTGCCACCGTTATTGGCGATGCCGCGTCGATTATCGTAGCGTCTGGGTTGAAGGATTCGATGTTCTTTCTGACCTCTTCGACGTCAGAGGGGACAGCGTCACCAATTTTGTTGATGACAACGACGTCAGCCATCCTGAGGTTGGTTTCTCCTGGGTGATATTTGATTTCGTGTCCAGGCCTCAGAGGATCGACAACGACTATGTGCACATCCGGCTTGAAAAAAGGCAAATCGTTGTTGCCTCCGTCCCAGAGTATGACATCGGCTTCCTTTTCCGCCTCTCTCAGTATTCTCTCGTAATCAACTCCGGCAAAGACAGTTACACCGTTTTCAATATGAGGCTCGTATTCTTCCATTTCCTCTATGGTACAGTTGTATTTTTTTAAATCATCTTTCGTGGCAAAGCGCTGTACAGCCTGCTTTACCAAATCTCCGTAAGGCATGGGGTGTCTGACGGCCACTACCTTTTTTCCGGCTTTTAAAAGTTCAGAAGCTACTTTTCTCGTCGTCTGGCTCTTTCCGCAACCGGTCCTCACCGCACAAACGGCGACCACAGGTTTCGTGCTTTTGAGCATTGTCTTTTTTGGGCTCAAAAGCCAGAAAGAAGCTCCGCTCGCGTTGACCCTGCTGGCTATGTGCATAACGTATTCGTGGGATACGTCGGAATACGAAAAGACGCACACGTCTATGTTCTTTTCTTTTATCAGGTCTTCGAGCCGGTTTTCAGATTCGATTGGAATGCCTTGTGGATAAAGTTCGCCAGCGAGTTCTTTGGGATATTTTCTGTCATCGATATCTGGAATTTGAGTCGCGGTGAAACATTGAACTTTGTAATCTTTGTTGCCTCTGAAGAACATGTTGAAGTTGTGAAAATCTCTTCCCGCCGCTCCAAGAAGTAAAACATTTTTCGCTTCCACGATTTCCTCCTGCTTAACATTCAAATTGAAAAACGCAAAACGGGGAGCTTTTTCAGAAAGCTTCAAAACCCGAAAATCATATGAGATGCCAAAAGAAGTCCATATTCTCCATAAAACAACATTCTTTGTCAAGTTTTTTTTAAAGTCTAAATGCCGAGAACTATTCTGAAACCGAGAGTGTTGGTCTTGATCAGAACATCGGAGAAAGACGGATCCGAAGGTCCTCTTTTCGCGCACCTTATGTTTTCCTCGTCGTCTTCCCACGACCCTCCTCTTATCACTTTGTAGGATCCGCTTCCTGGTCCTTTTGGGTCCTGGGAGGGAGAATTTGAATAGTACTCGCTACCGTAATAATCGTTGCACCATTCCCAGACGTTTCCCGACATGTTGTAGAGGCCATAGCCGTTCGGTTCAAAAGACACAACAGGAGAAGTGTATGGGTATAAAGCATCACCCGACCAATTGCACATGCTTTGAGGCTGTTCGTCTCCCCATGGATAATAATTCCGTGCCAAACCTCCCCTTGCGGAGTATTCCCATTCGGCTTCCGTAGGAAGTCTGTACCCTCCTGTGAACCTGCATTCCCATGTCACCGTGTCGTATTGAGGGTCAAAACCTTCAACCGAAGAAAGCCAGTTGCAGTACCTCGCCGCGTCATACCAGGATATCATCAAAACCGGGTAGTCGGGGAAACTGTCAAAATAGTTGGCCATGCCGGAAAACCCCGGATCGTAGGGGTACTGGTACGAGTTCAAGTCGCAGAATTGTCTGTATTCGACGTTCCTGACTTCTTTTTTCGATATGTAAAACGTCGAAAGGCTCACGCTGTGGACAGGTTCCTCGTCCTGGCAATGACCCGGTTCGGTAGAGTCGCTGCCCATGAGAAAACTGCTGTCGCAGATAAGCAAAACCAGGTCGGGGTGGAGCACCGAATCAATGATGAAATATCCCTGGTTTGTGTCGAAAACCGAACTGTCATCCGACGCTGAAATTTTTATCTTGGCTTTTGCCGTCCTGACCTTTGGGACAGTCCAAAGAGCTGACAGTCCTTCGACTGCCGTGTCGATTACAATCCACGGAGAATCGTCTGAGACCCTGTAAAACAGGTCAACGCTCTGTATGTCTCCCTCTTTAAACCAAGATATGGTATACGAACTGTCAGGTGATAAAAAATCACCTGCATCAGGATGAGTGACGGTAATTCTTTTTTCCGGTTGCGGTTCGGGTTCGGTACCTGATTTTTTTGTGCATGACAAAACAAGGATTGGCAGCAAAAACAGTATCTTACGCATCTTTCCTCCGATGCTTGTCTTTTGAAAATATTATAATGTAAAAAAAGGGGGGTGGAAACCCCCCTTTTTACTTTTTACCTGACGTGCAGGAATTTCCCGTTTTCTGAGCCAAAATCAGTCCTGAGCATCCAGAAATACGTTCCAGCTGAAAGGCTTGTCCCTCTGTCGTCTTTTCCGTCCCAACTGACAATGTGAGTGCCTGCCGGCAGGAAAGTCTCGATTTCTCTGACCTGTCTTCCTGAAATGTCATAGACCAGCCATCTAACCGAGGAATTCCCGGGGAGAGACAGCCTGATAGATACCTCGTCCATAAACACGTTGGAAGAGGCAAGTCTGACCGAAAATACTTCGCTGGGTCCGATTGCTTCTGAAGAAGACTCCATGCCCATCGTTTTTTTGGTCTTAAGCACGAGCCTGTAAGCATCCGACAAAGCGCCAGAGGAGTTTCTGCCCCCGACAAGGAAGAAATCCCGTACTTCCACGGTGTCTGAAGAACCTTCCGCTTCCCTTGCGGTTATCGAGGCGCTTGAAAGGGGAGAAGGAAGATTGTCTATTTGATACCAACCATAACCGTTTTCATAGAGGTACGAATTTGCCGAAAACACACCCGAACTCTGACCTCCCGCAAAGACCATGTATGAACCAGATGAACCCGCGGAAATTTTACCGGTGTTTCTAAGAGGTGTTCTGTAGTCCGTGCTCCAGTTTATCACGACGGGAGAGGCCGCGCTCACCCTTCCGAAATAGACGTTGCCCCCGTAGATATCCCCTCCGGCCAGCGCAATGCCTTCCCTTGAACTTACGGAAAGACCTCCTTCAAAACCTCCGGGAAGAGGAGAAGCCAACATGAACTCTTCTGAATTTTCGTCAAAGAAATAACATGAAGGCTTTTCTGTCAAATTGCTCTCGATCACGTAGATGTAATCGCCTCCGATGCCTTCAAAAAACGCCAGCACCGGCGAGTTGACGGTGTTGGGTAAGTCCTGGGTCTGGAAGCTTCCAGTTAACTTGTCAAAGATAATTAGTTTTCCGGCGAGAGAAGAGTCGGAACTCAGCATATAAACTTTGTCCGTGGCGCTGACTCCCTGAGCGTCGGTTATTTTGTAAGGAATGGAAGAAACAACCGACCAGACGTTGCCAGTGGCGTCGTATTTCATGTGAAGCGTGTCTCCGAATACATTGACATCCCCCGCGTCGTCTATCCAAGAAACAGGACCGGCGACGGCTATAGGCATGTCGGCTATCGGCTCCCATGACGGCGTGACGCATCTTACAGAGTAAATTGAGGTGTCGTTATGGGGATTCGCGTCTCCGGGGTATTCGATTATTATTTTCTTTATGTAGTGGTGGTCTTCGACAAGGTCCACGTCTCCAAAATCGACTATGACGCTGTCCAGATAAGAAAGCCCCGTGACGTCGCGGGTTTCATTCATCAGGACTGATCCGCTGTTTATGTCGGTCACGACGGCTCTTACAGAGAAGTTCGCCGTCTGAGTCCCGTTGTTTTTGACAACTTCTCTTATACTGCTAGACCCCGCGGGTTGGAAGACACCCTGTATGTTCGGGTCTCCCCCTCCGACAAAAGCGTCTTTGTCCACCGAGGAGCTCAGGTAGATGTTGTCTATTACGCACGCGCCGTAGTTCTGGGTGGCATAGTAGGCAAAAGCCACTTCAATTTTAGAAGCGTTCGCGAACGAATCGCTTACGTCGGCTGAGTCAAGCGCCCTGAAGCTCGGAGTCGTCGCCCTGTAGTATGTCTTTATCTCCTGCCAAGCGGTCCAGGAGCCTTCTTTCAATCCGCACATCAAGACTTTTATCGAGTCGTAGGCGTTGTTGAAGCCTATCCCCCAGACAAAATACTGAAGGTCTACAGGGTTCCATTCCGCAGGCGATTTTATCGTGTCCACCAGAGGAGTGCTGTGGGATGAAGTATTGCCTATCCAAGCGCTGTAGTTTCCGGCGTTGTCGAGTTCGAGAGAACTCACTGTCCCTTCGTCTCTTATGTTCCAGCCGTTGGGCCAGTTTACGCTTACTGTGTGCGTCCAGTCCCATTTCGCCTGATCCTCGAAGTTCCAGACAACTTCCTCGAGGTATGGTCTGTTTAGAAGCCAGACATTGTCTATGCCGAAGAACCTATCGTAAGAGGGACCTTCCCTGTGTGTGTATATCACACCGACCTGGACGCTGTCCGCGCCAAAAAGCTGGAGTATCTCCTGGTAAAACCAGTTGGGGTTTGTGTTTGTGGTGTAGAAATAAACCGCCTCCCAGTCTCCCCAGACCGTGTTTCTGAAAGTCCTCAACATGACTATGGCGGTATCGCCTTGAACGCTTGTGCTCTTTCTGAGGCAGCCTGTCCAGCATAGATACTGATAATCCACAGACACGGGGGCTGAGGGTGAAAATGTCGTGTCGCATACGTAGTTTTTCCCGGTTCCTATAGCCCACATGCTCCAATTGTCCCCACTCGTCATCTCCCATCCAGAGTACCATGAGGAGGATTTTCTCTCCCAATTCGAGGATATCTTCCACCCTTGGTTGCCGGGTTCGAACGTCCAAGGAGGGTCGAAATAACCGGAAGCGCCTACCTCGATATAGTGCGGTGGAGACCATTGGCCTATGAGCGTTGTGTCTGACTGGATTCTAGCTCTCGTCCTTATCCCGTAAAGACCTTCGGCTGACCATTGGTGTATGGCGTTTCTGTCGGTGCTCCAACTGGAATAAGCGCTGTCGCCCCAGCTGAACTGGTATTCGAGAGTCCCCATTCCTGTAATAGCAGAATCGGAGAGGAAAGCGTAGTTTGTCGACACGTATCCCCACGTTGGTCCGAAGGGAGGGTGTAGAGGTCCTATCAACGGACGCATAAAAGTGTCCACCCTTATATCGTCAATGTAGAATCCTGGTCCGTTTCCTGTCGTCCCGTTGTTATCGGAGAGCCTCCAGAGAATCTGCAGATCCGTGTAGTTTTTTATACCGGTCAAATTGACGCTGTAGAGGGTCCAGTTGGACGAAGACCCCGTCCAGCCGGGCAAAGTCGCTCCCATCCAAGATACGTTGAATGTTCCCGTGTAAATCGGATTTACATTTTCGCTCGGGATCGTGTCCCAATTTCTTCCGTTGCTGTTCCATCCGCTCGGCATTGAAGCGGAGCCGTAAAACAAATCAACGCCGTCTTCGTTGTAAGCGCTTTCGTACCACATCCAGAAGAAAAGAACCGCTGAATCGGCAAAAGACGTGTTGATATCCGGAGTTCTGAACCAACTCGCATTTTGATCGTATATTCCGTCGAGGTCTGTCGCGGTGACGTTCACGCCCGACCTGGCCGACAAGGGGCCAACTACGGGTATTCCCCTCTGCCAGTCACCGGAAAAATAGTATCCGGCGGTGTCCATCTCGAACTCAAACCCGCTGTAATAAACAGTCCTGGCGTGAAGGGCGACGGTCAAATGTTCAGGAGACCACCCGGAAAGCCTTGTAGTGTCGCCGGAATCTCTGACCCTCGATCTGACGAAATACGTCCCTACCTCGTCGTAAGTTTTCTGTGCTAAGGGGTAGATATTCCATCCGGAATAGGTCCCGTCTCCCCAGTCGAATTGGTATTCGACCGCTCCAGCGACAACTTCAGAAGTGAAGTTGTATGAATTATAAGTTATACAGGTATCCGGACCTGTCGGCGCGGTAGTGGGTCCCGGTATCAGCATAACTGTGTCGAGTCTTATATCGTCTATGTAAAAACCTGCTCTGTTTCCGGTTGTTCCGTCGTTGTCCCCGAGCCTCCAAAGAAGTCTTAAATCCGTGGCGTATTTGTACGGGGTCAGGTCCACCTGGTAGAGCGTCCAAATAGGATTCGAACCTGTCCAGCCGGGCATGGTCGTGCTTGTCCACGTGACGTTGTAGCTGCCTGTGTATGCGGGGACTATGCTCGCGCTCGGCACGGTGTCCCAGTAATAACCCGCGTTGTTCAGCCCCCACGTGAAGGAAGCGCTTCCTACCCAGAGGTTGACTCCGTCGTAATCCTGGCGGGAGTCATACCACATCCAGAAATCGAGGATGACCGAATCGCACATTGAAAGGTTTACCTCGGGCGTGTTCAGCCAGCTCGCGTTCGTGTAGTAATTTTCGTTTAACCTGGTCGCCCAAACATTTCCCCCGCTTCGGGCTCTAAACGGACCTGAAAGCGGAATACCCCACTGCCAGTCCCCGAGCTGGTGCAGGCCGACGAAACCTCCGTCGTCGACTTCAAAACCCCAATAATAAGCGGTTTTCGGAGTCACCATGACGGCGAGAAGAGGTGGGGACCAGTTTGAAACCAGCGAACTGTCGTTGGCGTCACGGATCCTGGTCTGGACGAAATACGTTCCGGGGGTGGTCCAGGAGCGGGAAGACGAGGTTGAAATATCCCACGCCGAATAGCCACCGTCCCCCCACGAGAACTGGTATTCGTAATCTCCTGGTACGACTTCCGAAGTATAGACGTAATTTGTCTCTACGAGTCCGCTGTCAGTCCCTAAAGGTGCCGTCGTTGGACCCGGGATGTTTCCCCCCTGAAACGTCATTATTGAGATGTTGTCCAGACCCAGGTAAAAGTCGGGCCTGAGAGGGGAACCTCCCCCTCCCCTGTAGGCAAAACCTAACTGAATGGTGTCATAACCCATTGCGTAAGATGAGATGTCGACGGAATCCCATATCGAAAGATCTGTGCCGTAATAATATTTCAACTGCTGCCAGTTCGTCCAAGCACCCGCGGCACAGCTCCGTATAAGAATTGAAGCGGTGTCGCGGTCTCTGCCAGCCCTGTAATTGTAACCTATGGAATACTTCAGCCATTGAGTGTAGAAAAGAGAGTCCGAAATCTTGGGCGAATAGAGAGTGTCCCTGAGGACATAGTTGCCGGCTCTGTTGCTGCATATCCACATGCTCATCGTCAATGGGTCAAGAGGCCTTATGGCTTCCTGGTCGTAAACCCTCCACTGCCACCTGCGGGGCCAGTTTTGACCCTGTATTCTCTTGGCGGAGTTCCATCCGTCGGCCCAGGGATCTGTCTCAAAATCCCAGAAATGATAAGCCGACAGAGTGTAAGCTGTAATCAGCAAACTCAAAAAAATTACTATTTTTTTCATCTTCCCCTCCATCAGTAAACTTCGTTCCAGTAGACGTATTTCTTTTTAAATCCTGGACCTGTTATCTCTCTGATTATAGGTCCGGAACTGGTCATCACAATGACCACAGGTCCGTCAGGACCGACAGTGACCTGCGGAGAGGAAGGGACTCCAATGTGTCCGAGGTCTATAGCCTCCAAGAGTCTGCCTTCGAGCAGCGACGCGACATACATTCTCGCGTAACCCGCTCCAATGTCGCAGGGGCCTGCTTCTGCTGTGTCGGGGGCGAATGTCGTCCAATATACGTTGTTGCTGTAAATGAGAGGAAGAGACGTGACTTTCTCTCCGGGGTGGGTGTGCCTGTAGTAATACCCGTAATCACCAGGAGGGGTCGCTGCTGTCGTCAACTCGGCCATGTCGGATATTGTCGCCGCCGCGCCGGATGCCGGAGGCGATTTGAGCATTAGGAAGTAACCGACTTTCGTTGTGTCCATTGGGTTGTCCCTGTTTCCGGAACCCCAGCAATACCAGTGTTCTCCGCTGAAATCTTGAGCTACAGCGACGGGGAAAAAGCAAGTCATGTCGGCGTCGGCCGGGACTCCCGCGCTCCCGCTGAAAGCTGTATAAACCGACCAATTTGAAGGATTTGTATCTGATTCTGTGTCCATTATCAGGAGGTTTCCGCCCAGATCCGGAGCAACCACCATGTCGACGAAGCCGTTTACGTTCATATCCGTCATCGCCAGAGAAGCCGGCACTCCGTTTCCGTTGGGGTTTTCCCATCCTTTTGCCCATGCGGTGTTTCCGGTCAAAGCGTAAAAAGCGAAGAAATCTCCCGTGTCCGCTACGAAAGATCCTGAAGTGTCGGGGACGTATCCCCCACCCATGAAAAATCCCCACATGGGAATTGCCGTGTCGTTGCTGACGGGGTCCACATCCACTTTGAACTGACCCGCTGTGGGCTGGGACCAGGTGTCTCCAAACCTTTTATAAAGGCCTCCGATGAGAGTTCCGGATATTTCGGTGATCAACTTGGGATAAGAAGAAGTGTCTGTCGGCGCCGGCACCTCGGTTATATCGAGAATTATGTAGTTGTTGCCGCCTTCTCTCTGCCCCACAATCAAAATTGTTCGCCAGTCGGTCGGGTCTTTCACACCGTCTCCGTCCAAGTCGGCCCACAAATCGGCGGCGGTGACCGGTCCGTCTAAAATATAGGTGTGCTGGTTGTCGAGCGCCCAAACCCTGAGTTTGTTCATCGCGAATTTCGGCACCCAAGCCCAGACTTCATGCCCGGTAGAGGCGTCTATACAGTGAAGCGTACCCGTGTTTGTACCGACGTACACCCTTTTTCTGCTGTCTCTGTAAGCGTGGTTTTTTCTGTAAACCACGTATGACGGGTCGCCTGTGTAAAATGGGCTCGGGGCGCCTATCATCAGAGGAGCGCTGTGAAATATGTCTCCCATCTTCCATCCAGGAGACGCGTTGCTGTAACCCTCTCTCGTCCTCTGGACGATGAGGTCTTTTTCCCAGGCGGTGCCGACGTTGACTTCCGAGGGCAGGACATTCAGAAAACTGAAGTCGGATTTGAGTCCAAGCTGATTCGTGTAGAAAATTTTTCTGCTCGCGGAAGGGGTCTGCTGAAGAGATTCTCCCGCGGTCCAGATTTCAGAACCCAAAAATGTGTCGCCCGTGAAAACGACAGCTCTGAGCTGACCATCCCAAAACCCTCCTCCCTGAGGACGGAAAGTCGCGTAAACTATCGCCGTGTCGCTTATCATAGTCCTGACAACAGGGACACTCGCCGGTGAGAACGAAAAGTTGTTCTCGAGAATCGACTGGAAAATATCATGCAGGGATTGAGCGAGCTCATCGGCGGTCTGAGCTATATAGGCGTAACCCTCGCAGTAATGAAAAGAAGGAGGCAGGGCTTGATAGCCCGTCGAGTAGGCGGATTTTGGGTTGTACCATCCGTTTGATGACCCCCAACCGCTTCCAATGGGTTGTGGCCATGTCCACGGATTGTGAACGTGTGTGTGGGGGGGGTTGTACATCATGTCTGAATAGTTGTATTTATCGAGATTGTCGGTCCCTCCCCAGTATGCCGCCCAGTTCAGTTCGTTTCTTCCTTTTTGTGTTATTCCTGTGCCGAAACCGACCATGAAAGCCGGAATATCTCTGTCTTGGTTGCTCACCGAGGCTTCTCGGACAAGCGACCAGCTTCCGAGCCAGTCGTTTGATTCGGTTATCTGGGTGTAAGACGCGTTTGTTCCATAGCCGTTTGATTCCCCGTCAGTTATATGTATCAGGTAATAACTCCTGCAGTCGAGGTCTGGATGGGTTGAGTCGTATTCGTGTATCCATTTTGAAGAAAAGTAAATCGCAGGGCCGTTAGGAGTCCAACCTCCATTTGTGGTGTAGTTGATGTGGGACCATATCGTCGAATAGGGCGTCCCGAAAGTGTCCGCTCTCAAAGAACCCGTCGCCTCCCCGGGCAGATAGATATACGGACCGGGGTTGTACGTTCCCGAAGGGGTGTTATAAAAAAATCCAGTTGCCAGATCGACGCCGAGAATATCCCTGTCGGAGTCTTCCACCACTCCGTCTTTGTCTGCGTCGAGAAGGCTTTTTATGACCTGCAGAGCCTGGGTTATTCTCGATCCGGCCATGCTGCCCGACCTGTCGAGAAAAATCATGGCCGCAGGTTCAGCCGCGACGCGGAACAGGACTTCATCGTTGGCGAGCAGCAAAGCGGGAAAGACAAGCAAGATAAATAAATTTTTCCACTTCATGTTTCCCCCTTACCTTGTCCCTTGAATTCCGGACGGATCCACGACGACGGCTACTGGAAGACAAGCTCTTCCAGAACCGAGTTGTATCTCCATCACCGTGTAGAAAATTCCTTGGTTCGTGAAAATTTCACCGTCGATTTCGACAGCGTAATGCCACGCTTCTCTCGACAAAATCTTACCCATAAATATTACTTTGACTCCTTCGGGCGATCTTATGGGAAACCCTGGGTCGTAACCCTTGAGCCTTTCTATATCAAAGCCGTATTCGTCCGAGCCGTGGTAAAAAATTACCACTGGGTCGTAGACAAAAAAACCGGTCGGGAGAGAGGGGTCGTCTTTCAGCTCGTAGTCTTCAAGGATTTCTTTCTTTATATCGTCTGTTTCAAGGGCGGTAGAAGAGACGGATAGATCAGACCTCAAAGCGAACCATTTGACAGCCTCTCTCTCCTGAGGAGGGTTTAAATCCATGTCTTGTTCAAAAGCTGAAACGTTTTGGGAAAGAAAAAACGTCAGCATAATAAATATCGATATTTTGACCATCTGACCTCCTTCTACGGATAGCCCGTAGTCCCGCCGGGGACCGGCGCCGCTGTTGTTCCGACGAGGATTTGAGAACGTCCTTTTCTCGGGGACGTTATCTGCTCTTCGCCGGTTATCTTGTATGAATAATTCAGAGCGACAAGAGCTCTTTCGTTTGCCGTCCAGGAAGAAGTGTAACCCGGTAAAATTTTTGTTGTCTTGGTCATTGTGTCTACGTCGCATTTGACGTTTCCTATCGTGAAAGTGTCTCCATGGTCGGGTTGGTAAACAGTTCCCAGTGTCGCCGTCACTCTTTCGGCTCCGGCTTCAGTGCCTCTGAAGGCCTGCGTTTTATGCTTTATGACGTCTGTGATTCTGAGATCAGACGTCGCGAGCATAAAAGCTGCGCCGACAAGAATAGCTCCCGCGACAAGTATGCTCAAAGCCAAGATGAGCGCTATTCCTTTTCTTTTCATCTGCCCCCCTTACATCCTGCTTCTTATTGTTACGACCCGGCTGAAAGTTATCGTGTCCGCCGAAGTCGGATTTTTCACGGCTCTCTGGTTGTAGGTCGTCACCCTCAGTTCTACGTGGGTGACCGCGAGGTTGTTCGCCGTCACAGCTCCGGTGACGTCGTACGGTATTATGTCAAAACTCTCAACGCCGGGAATCAAAAGGTTATAGACCAGAGCACCCGCGCTGTATCGGACGTTGTAAACGTTCTTTGAAGCTGCGTCGTAGACGATTCCGAAGGTTTCATAGACTGTGTCGAGCGATCCGTTGCCAAAAGTGGCTTCAGGGTAAACGTCTGCGAAATAGCAAAACGAATCGTTTCCTGAAGCATTGTAGTGGAGTTTAAAAATCTTGAAAATGGTCGTGTCCTGAAATTCCCTTGTGTTTCCGGGTATTGCCCTCATCTCTCTCGAAGCTATCCTCAAAATAGCTTCTGCAGACTGTATCGCTTCGGACCTGCCTTCGATAATAGATTGGTGGTTTCTCTCCTGAGTGTAATAATACACGAGGACGCCCACGAGAGCCAAACCCATGGTCAGGGCGCCCAAAAGTTCGACCAAAGAAAATCCTTTTTTCATAATTCTCACCTCTCCGCCACATAGGTGTGAATTGTATCGATGATCTGCTGACCTTGCCTGCTCCTCCAAGAGTATTCGACAGTCATGCTCTTTGCCCTCAGGCCTGACGTGTCGGGATAGACAGTCCATGTAATATGTGTCGTCCCGAAAATGGAGTCGCCACTCGCTATCGTCTCGTAGTCGATGCTCTTTATCCATTCAAGAAAATCCTCTAAGTCGTTTATCGCTTGTTTCTCGATTCGGACGCTCAATTCAGCCTCCATGGTCCTGACCCTCGCCGCTCCGAGGGCGACAATACCAATTGCAAAGAGGACGACGACCACAAGAACTTCGAGATATGAAAATCCTTTTTTCATAAAAATCTCCCTCAGTATTTGATGATTCTGGCAATGCCGGTAGCGGGAATTACTTTTATGGAAAGCCTTCTCGTGCCGCTCTCAATCATGACAGAATCTCTCGGAGACGAACCGAGAGAAAGAGAAAGAGATCCGGTTGGAAGAAAAAAAATCTCCGAATACTGGCCGGAATTGAGAGTGACGTTGCTCGGAATATCCCCTTTGATGTCGAGACTCGTCGCCGATCCTCCGACACCTCCCTGCCATTTGCAGACTTCATAACGCCCCGCAGTCGTGTTGAATCTTACGAGAGTCGTATCTGCTTTTGTTATAGCGAGCTCTCTCGCCTCCTTGACGGCCCCGACGACCTGCCTTGTCGCCCTGTCGACTTTGTCGTTTAAAACTCTGACAAAAGGAATCGATATTGAGACTATCAGCCCCATCAGCACGACCACGACCATCAATTCTATTATCGAAAAACCCTTTTTAGACATTTATCCCTCCCATTATCTGTAAACATTTATAGGTATAGCAAAACCTTTGCCATAAAACTTGATTTTTATAAACCACAAAATAATGTGGCATATCATAAAAAGGTTTTTTTTTGTGTATAAATATTGTGAAAATATTTTCAAGTTGTGAAAATATTTTCACATTGCAGAAAAAAAACAAAGGAGAGTCCTGCTGTATAGTAGGACTCTCTAAAAATTTCCTAAATTGCTTTACTCAATCGCTTTCTGTTATGTCTACCGGTTCCAAATCATGGGGCATTTTACCTGCCTTGTTGATAAAAGAATAGACAACCGGAATTACTAACAGGGTCAAAAGGGTTGCAAAGAGAAGACCGAAAATTATCGGCCATACCATCGGTCCCCAGAATTTATATTTCATACCAATTCCGAGGGCGAGCGGAAGCATTCCTCCCATCGTCGTCACGGAAGTCATTAGAATTGGCCTTAATCTGACAGGGCCTGCTTTTCTTAGAGCTTGGTATATCGGCATGCCGTCTTTCCTCAGCTTGTTTGTGTATGTGACAAACACAATAGCGTCGTTTACAACTATTCCTACCAGCGCGATAGTCCCAATGAAAGGCATCACTCCGAAGTGGTTTCTCGTTATCAAAAGACTGAGAAGAACCCCGATTATGGAAAATGGAACCGTGAACATAATTACAAATGGATGTGAAAGAGATTGAAACTGGATGACCATGATTAGATAAATCAGCGCCACACCGATTAAAAGAGCAATTCCAAGACCGCCGAAGTCTTCCTCCATCTGCTGTTTGTCACCGGTTATGTTTATCGTGTAACCTGGCGTCTGCAGAGAATCGATGAAAGGTTCGAGTTTTTTTATTACATCGAACGCGAGAACGCCGTATACATCCGAACTCACCGTGACCTGCCTCATTCCATCGACCCTGTTTATCTGAGAAAACCCCGACGTCACGTTTATGTCGGCGACTTGCTCGAGCGGAACTGTTGAACCCGACGCCGTGGGCACTGGAAAAGACCTTAGGACATCAAGCGTTTTGTCGCTTTCCTCAAGTTCTACCCTGACTTTGACCTTGTCGTCTCCGATGTTCATTTCCGTAGCGTCTGTTCCGTTGAAGGAAACAGAAACGGGCTGAACAATGTCCGCAGGGGTGACCCCGTAATAAGCGGCTTCTCTTCTTTTGATTATGACTTCGACCTCTGGAGAGCCCGATCCGAAATCGTCTTTCACGTTGCGAGTTCCTTCCTGCTGACGGAGAAACTGCTTTATTTTGTAGGCTATGTCCATCAAAACGTCTATGTTGTCACCTTTGATTTCAACCGTGATCGGCGCACCTGAAGGCGGCCCCATGGATTCGCCTCTCATTTCGACTCTTGCCTCCGCAATTTCGTGCTTTATCGAATCGATTTTTGCAAGCAAAATTTCTCTGACTTCTATGTCTTTTTTGCCGGAGTTCTCAAACAATCGGACTTCTATCTGAGCGGTATTCCCGCTGACGTTTGAAGTGTACTTTTCGACCTCGGGTATCTGAGCGATCAGGGCTTCAATCTTCTTTGAAATTTCGTCGATGTCCTCGGTGGGCGTGCCGGTTGGAACAGAGACGTTGACCGTGAACTGATCAAAACCGCTTGAAGGCCAAAGCTCGAAACCAACAACCGGAAGAAGAGCAAGAGACAGGATAAAAGCGGTCCCGGCGAATATAAGCGTTTTCACCCTGTGGTCGAGCGCCCAGTCGAGTATTTTCCTGTAGGTTCTCATTACTCTGGAGTTCACCCACCTGTCTCTTCTCTTGGCTGCTTTACTGTGATATATGAGGAATTTTGAAGCCACTGCAGGAATAACTAAATGGTCGACGAGAATAGACGAGGACAGGGCTATAATCACCGTTATCGGGATCAATTTCATGAATTCGCCGGTCACTCCCCTTATCATGAACATTGGGAAAAATGCGGCCATCGTTGTAAGGGCAGACGCGAGAATTGCGCCTCCCGTTTCGTCAATGCCTTTTCTGGCGGCGGTCATTTTATCGTATCCGTATTCCAGATACCTGTATGTGCTCTCTATGACAATAATGGCCCCGTCCACTATCATGCCGACCAGAAGTATCATCGAGAAGAGAGACATGTTGTTCAATGAGTAACCCAGCAAAAACAAAGCTGCAAAAGATGTGCTTATTATCAGCGGAATGGAGATCATCACGAGCACGGCGTTTCTCCACCCTACACCTAAAACCAATATCAAAATTACAAGAATGGATCCGAATATCGCGTTTTGCTTGAGCTGGTTAAGGTTTTCGTTTATGTAATCTGACTGGTCAAAGGTTATGTCGAAGGAGATTCCCAGGGGAAGATTTTCCCGGATTATCTCGAGCTCTTCCCTGATTCTTTTGGAAATTCCGATTGTGTTGCCGTTTGTTTTCTTGTATATGGCGAGCGTCACCGAAGGGTGGCTGTTGAAACGTGAATATGACGTCGCCTTCTCTAGTGTGTCGAGAACCGTAGAAATATCGGACAAATAGACCGGACCGTTAGCAGTAACCGTTATCACGGTGTTTTCAATATCCTCCTTGGAACGATAGGCGCCGAGGACTCTGAGGGTGTAGTCTTTCTCTCCGAGATTGATGCTGCCTGCCGGAAGATCTATGTTCGAACTGTTTATCCTTCCTATGATGAGTGGAATCGTCAGCCCGTATTCCCTGAGCTTGTCCTCTCTGAGCAGGACCATGAACTGCCTTTCTCTTCCGCCGAATACGTCGACCCTCGAAACACCGCTGATGCCTTCGAAAATGGGGGCGATGTCGTCCGCGTATCTTTTCAGGTTTTCATATGAGGTCTTATCCCCATTCTCGCTTTTGAGAGTCAGGAAAATCACGGGCATTTCGCTGAGTTTTATATCCCGAATTATAGGATCCATTGCGTCTTCAGGAAACTCGTGCTTTACTCTGTTGATTATCTCTTCTATGTCTCTCTTTGCATCGTCGTTATCGACTCCTATGTCAAATTCATACCAGATCTGAGCTCCGCTATTTGAAGAGTATGAATAGACATGTTTGAGGTCTTCAATTCCTCTGGAGTCCTCTTCTACGATTTTTGAAATCTGCTTTTCAACCTCTTCCGGGGCGGCTCCAGGGTAGGGAATCGTCACCGAAATCCAAGGGATGTTGACATCGGGGACGAGTTCAACAGGTATTGAAAAATAAGCGTAAACACCGAAGAGAGCAGCTGCTATCGCGACGATAAAAACAGTCAAACTCGAAGAAATTGCCAGCTGGGATATCTTCATTTTTCAACTCCGGGCATATATTCGGGACACATCAGGCAGTTTATAGGCGAACCGTCTTCTATGTAGTCCTGTCCCGCCACTATGACAGTGTCGCTGACACTTAGTCCTTCGAGAACGATACCGAAAGAATCGTTTATCTGTTCGATGGATATCACGGTTCTAAGAGCTATTCCCCCGGAAGCCTTGAATACAACAGTCTCTCCTTCCTGCATCAAGACCGACTTCAGAGGGACTATAATCGCTTCTTCGAATCTTCCTATTTCTATCTGAGCAATGCCGATCATGCCTGGAAGTAGCGTTTTATCTAGATTTGAACATATCACTTCGACAGTAAACTTGCCTGTCTGCCTGTCCGCAGCCGGATAAATTCTGTTCACTGTCCCACCAAATATCCTGTCCGGGAAGGCGTCCACGCATATTTCCACTGGAGACCCTTCTTGGATTTTAGTGACATTTTCAGAGCTGACGCTCAGTTTGATTTTTACAGTGTCCATGTCGGCTATTCCGAAATACGGCATGCCAGGACTTGCCATCTCCTGAGGGTCAATTCCCCTCGATGTTATGGTGCCGTCAAAAGGAGCTTTTATCACTGACCCCGACATCGCGGACTGGGCGAGCATGAGGCCGGACTGGGCGCTCTGAAAAGCAGTCTGCGCTGCTTGAAATTGAGACTGAGACACAAGCCCTGAATTGAAAAGTTCTTCTGTCCGACTGAAGTCGTCCTGAGCTTTTTGAAAAGAAGCCTGGGCTTGTATATAGTTCGCGTAAAAGTCCGTCCCTTCGAGTGACGCAATAACGTCGTTTTTCTTCACATAGTCGCCAATTTCGACCGAGACGGAGAGCACTCTTCCCCCCGATTTAAACGATAGATCAACTTCCATCTGTCCTTCGATTCTTCCTGAGGACCGTATTTTGTCAACAAACAAACCTTTCTCTATCTGTATTGTTCTCACTGTCGAACTGAACGGATTTCTGTTGTTTTTCGGCTTTTTCGAGCAGCTCATTAAAAGAACAAGAACCGTTATTGAAACCAACACAAGGGCTTTAGAAGTATTACTTCTCATATAGTCCTCCCTCGGAGATAAAACTCGTCAATACTCCCATAGAAGAGAGTAGTTTTGCGTAAGAAATATATATGCCGTAATAAGATGCTATTTCTGCGAGTTTCGCGCTTTCAAGCGTATTCATGGCTTCGAACAGCTCAAGAGAAGTCGCCAGTCCATTTTTGTACATTTTGTCTGTCAGTTCGTAAGCTTCCTGTGACGCCCGGACTGTTTTCAACGCGCTTTCGTATTGAAGCATTGCCCCTTTGACTTCTCTGTAGCTCTGTTCCGTGGAACTCAGGGTCTGCGCATGAGTGTCGAGAAGAGCCAATTCCGCCCCCCTGACTTGGGAGGAAGCGCTTGAGTAATCCTGTATTCTCGCCGTCCCCTGAAAGAGAGTCCAGCTCAGCTGAACTCCTCCGTAGTAATTTGGTTCGCCGAACTCCCAATTGTTTCCGGACCAATTGTAACCTGCAAACGCGCTTAAAGTCGGAGAGAACGAAGACATCACATTCGTTTTTCCCGCCTTTGCTGAAGAAAGCGACGCATACGCGATTTCCATGCTGGGTGAGGCTAGAGCTATTTTTAAGCAGCTGTCGAGTTCTGGAAGTTGGACATCCATAAAAACAGGTTCCACGACATTTATGCTGGTCTTTTCTATTTGCAGAATATCGCAAAGGGAATTGACCGCGTTTTCCAAATCGTTCTCGGCTTTTATAAGATTCGCCTCTTCTTGAGCTACCTGGACCTCCGACCTGGCGACGTCAAGGTTGGTCGCCATACCCACCCTCAGCATTTCCTGGGTCAAGTTTAGGTTGTCGTTAGCCATCTGAAGGGATTCTCTTGAAATTTTCAAGGATTTAGAAGCCTGAATAAGGCCCAAATATGAAGTCAGGATCCCCAGCGCTATTTGGTTTTGAGCAATTTCTCTGCCCTCCTGGGCTATTCTGACAACAGACGAATTCAGGGCGACGTTTGCCAGTCTAGACCCTCCCGTGAAAAGAGGCAACGAAAGAGAAAATCCGGTCTGATGGGTTCCCTTTGCTCTTATCACTACAGGATTTCCGTCTATTCCCGGCTGGGTTATTTCATCCGGATACCTTGTGTACGAAGAAGAAAACGACACCGTCGGCAGGAAATAAGAAAGCGACTTCCTGTAACCTGCTTTGGCTTGAAAAATTTCCTCGTCGGCTTCTCTTATGCTTACATTGTTTTCAAGAGCTATTGACATCGCCTCATCAAGGCTCAAAGTCAGGCCCGACTGAGAGGCTATCGCTAGTAGCAGCGCAATATATAACACTCCGCCTCCTTTATTCTTTTCTAAGTAAAACTCCGTTTTTAAAAATATTCATTGCGTTATAAACTGATCCTTGACTAGAAATTTTTTTCTCCCGTTTAAGCCCCGGAGAAATAGATCTGAAAATCAAATCGAAAAACAAACTCATAAAAAAGAACGCTATTTCTTCCGTTTTTAAATCCTTTCGTACTTCTGTTGATTTTTTACCTTTTTCGACCAAATCGACGAGAAACTCATACAATTCCGTCTTCTTCAAATGGATTTCTTCGAAAAATCTCTGCCTGTTCTTGACTATGTTTGGATTGTGAAGTATGAAAATAATCCCCGCGTATTCTGGGTTTTTCTTGAAAAGCCAGACTGAAGATTTGATGATTTTTTCGCATGAAGTAAAAAAACCGTCCTTTTCATCGTAGTTTTTTTCAACACTGCCCTTCATGCAGTCTATGACAAACAACACGCTCTGAAGGAAAAGTTCTTCTTTGTCTTTGAAATAAAGATAAAGGGTTCCCTTGGCAAGTTCTGCTTCTTCGGCGATTTCGTCGAGGGTGACTTCTCCAAAGTATTTTTTTGAAATGACTTTTAATACAGCTCTGATAATTCTCGTTTTTTTGTCCATTAATCCCTCTTTCTGACTGACCGTTCAGTCAAATTGAAAAGAAGAATAAATAAACATCGTGCCTTTGTCAAGAAAATTAGATAAAAATCGTTTGACTATTTTTGACTCCTGTTTTATCTTACATCTATGAATTTCAGAGACGAATCTTTCAGGCGTCTGATCCAGGACAAAGAAGCCCTTAAATACGAACTTCAAAACCAGCCGAAAAGCGAATTTCTCGCCCTTTTCATAAACGAGATGGAAATATTCAAAGAGCGGAGGATTCTCGATTTTTTATGCGGAACCGGAATGTACTCGGTTTTTTTAGCTCAGATAAACAACCGGGTCATTGTCACAGAGACATGTCCAGAAGCCATTCAAATTACGACTTTAAGGGCAAAACAGAACGAAATATCGCTTGAGTTCGCTCAAATCTCAGAATCTTTTGAGGTCAGCCTTCCCAAGAATGTCTTCAATGGAGCCACAATGATAGACTCCATCAACTATTTCAACGACTCTGAAGTGACGGCGATAATAAAAGAGTTGAACAGATTGTTGATCAAAAACGGCTTTTTGTTTATAAACTTTCTTCCTGAAGAGCCAATCCCGACAAAATTCAAGTTCGAATTCAAAAGCGACGGAACTTTTATACTTCATGAGGGTCCTGACGAGGGAAAAGTTTTATATTTGAGGGACAGCAAAAAAATCGAGGCTTTCTTCAAAGAAGGCTTTGCTCTGGTAGACATTGAAGAGACAAAAAGCGGCATGAAAAAAGTTTTGGCGAAAAAAATATAATCTTTACAGAATCCGGTAGATTTCATACACTGAAGAAAGGCATAAGTTTTGAGGACAATATACCTGGACAACAGCGCGACGACGAAAACAGACCCCCTCGTCTTGTCGGAAATGTTACCGTATCTTGAAGAACTTTATCAGAATCCTTCCTCGGCTTACGAATCTGCATACAAAATAAGGGAAAGTATCGCGGTATCAAGACAAAAAATCGCTGATTTCATGGGTTGCGAACCAGACGAGATATTTTTCACTTCTGGCGGAACCGAGTCCATCAACCATTCTATTATTGGAACGGCGTCGCGTTTCGGACTCAAAGGAGGACATATATTGACATCCTCCATAGAGCACAGCGCCGTTTTTAACACTTGCAAATACCTTGAAAATTTCGGCTTTGAGGTCACATACCTGCCGGTCGACGCGAATTGCGTCGTATCAGCAGAAGACTTCGAAAAGTCGCTGAGACAAGACACCGTCATAGCATCCATTATGGCGGCGAACAATGAAACGGGCGCGATTCAACCCATTGAAGAATTGGCCTTAATCGCCAGGAAAAAAGGCGTGATTTTCCACACTGATGCAGTTCAGGCTTTCGGTAAAGTTTTCTTTGACCTAAAAAAAACCCCCATTTCTCTTCTGTCATTTTCCGGGCACAAGATATACGCTCCGAAAGGAATAGGTGTTTTGTATAAAAGAAAAAACGTCACGATAGACCCTCTTCTGCACGGAGGACCTCACGAAAACAAGATGAGAGCAGGAACCGAAAATGTCCCCGGAATTATCGGCATAGCAAAAGCGGTGGAACTGCTAAAAAGCGAAGATGCAGAAGAAAGAATCCGCGCCATGCGAGACGCCTTGTTCTTTAGGATAAAAGAGGAAATCCCGGACATAAAAATCAACACTGCTGTTGGAAATTCAATTTACAACACCTTGAACGTATCCTTCAAATTCATCGAAGGCGAGAGCCTATCGACTTTGCTGCAGCTCGACGGGATTGAAGTTTCAACGGGCTCTGCTTGCTCTTCGTCTTCTCTCGAACCTTCCCGCGTTCTTCTCGCGATGGGCTTGAGTCATGTCGACGCTCATGGCAGCGTCCGGTTCAGCTTTGGAAGATACAATTCTTTTGATGAAATTGACCCCACCGTTCAATCCCTTAAAGCGGCTGTCTCAAAACTCAGGCTGATCTCTCCATTAAAGAAGGATTGACCGGTAAAAAAGGAGACTTTTTTTGTCGCAGTACAGTGAAAAGGTTATAGACCATTTCAGAAACCCTAGAAACATGGGCTCTATCCCCGACGCTGACGGTGTAGGAAAAGTCGGCAACCCCGTCTGCGGAGACATGATGACCATTTACTTAAAAATCAAAAATGGGATAATTACCGATTGCCGGTTTGAAACTTTCGGATGCGTAGCGGCGATTGCATCTTCATCCATGGCGACAGAACTGATAAAAAATAAAACGATAGAAGAAGCTTTGAAACTTACCAACAAATCTGTCGTGTCGGAACTCGAAGGGCTTCCTCCGGTGAAAGTACACTGCTCGGTTTTAGCTGAACAGGCTATAAAAGCGGCAATAGAAGATTACAAGTCAAAGATTCAATCAACCCATGGCGGCAACGGCGAAGATATAAGCTCCGAGGGCTGAAGCCTTTTCGGTCCCAAGTTTTGATATTCCTACTCCATTGCTTCTTATGTATTCATAGTTTAAAAACTTTTTTGATCCCGGGATTTGAAGTTTGATGGTTTCACTCGTGAAATATTCTTCAAATTCATCCGGGTCTTCGAGGTTGAATACTCGCGTTTCGGTTCTCGGAATTTTTCCTCCGTGAACGCTTTCGTACGGCTTGTTCATTTCCCGTACGAGTTTTTTCAAAAAAACATCATGAGAGCCGGAAATTCCTCCTCCAATTACGACGAGTCCGTCAAAAAGGCTCACGGCGTCTGCAAGGGAGTCAGCCAGAGCAAGCGCGAACTTCTCGAAAGCTTTTTTGGCACTGAGATGATACCTTCCGTTTTTGTTCTGTGCAAAAAAAGCAATTTCCTCCACTGCCGGCGACTTTTCAAAATCAATTTCCGCTTCTTCGGCAAAGTATTTTCTTATACCTCTCGACGACACAGAGTCTTCTGCGCAGGAATTAGCGAAATATTTATTTCTCAACCTGTTTATTTCCCCCTGAGCGCAATTGTCTCCAAGGAATAGGTTTCCCTGCGTTATCGCCCCCCCTCCAAATCCTGTCCCGAGGGTTACCCCTAAAAGGTTTTGAGTCCTTTTTTTCACGCCTCTCTTCTCAAATTCCAAATTAACGTTTTTTGTCAACCCGTAGACGAATTCTCCAAGAGTGAAGAGGTCTGCGTCGTTGTTCATGAAAACCGGAACTTTAAAATTTTCTTCCAAAAAAGCTTTTAGAGGAAAAGGGTCTTTGAAAGCCGGCAAGTTGACGAGTTCAAACACGACTCCTTCCTTATAATCCGCCGGTCCCGGAAAACCCAGGCTGATCGCAGATGGCTTCTGCTCCAGTTCTGAACCGATCTTTTCGATTCCGTTTTTAATCGTCCCAAGACAAAGCGACAGATCGTGTCCTTTAGAAGGCATGACAGAAGTAGAGACTGCGAAACCACCTTTTTTGACAGCGGAGAAAGAAAAATTCGTGCCTCCGGCGTCGAGAGTTATGACAACTCTTTTGTCTTCTTTATATTTATCGACATCGAGAAAGTTCACAGCTAAAATTATATAGTTTTGGGGCTAAATCGGCAAATGCACTTTTTTAAATCATTCTTGTCCGGCAAGCTGATATCGTATAGAATGTTTTTTTAACGCAAAAAAAGGAGCTCGAATTGAAAAAAATCGCGCTTATCATTTTAACAGCGGTAATTTTGCCCGTCTCTGTTTTCAGCCAGACAAAAAGATTCGGCCTTGGTATCGTGGTAGGAGAACCCACGGGTTTCACTGCGAAGTATTGGCTATCTCCGGTGAATTCTCTTAACGGCGCGGTCGCATGGTCGGTTTTCGATGACAATTCGTTTGAAGCTCTCTACCTTCATATTGACCACGTATTCTATTATTATGACCTGTTCAGAGTCCAGACTGGAAAAGCCCCTGTGTTTATTGGAGTCGGAGGAAGATTTTATTTCCCCAAGCACGATGACACAAAAATCGGATTTAGAATTCCAATGGGTCTTGCCTACATGTTCGATCAGGTCCCAATTGAGATTTACGGAGAAATCGCCCCCGTAATAAACATTGTCCCCGAGACAGACGTCGATCTTGACGGCGGCGTAGGTTTCAGATATTTCTTCTGAAGGTTTGAAATAAACAGAAGCAAAGGCGCATATTGCCTGTTTAATCTGGCCTGAAGGCAGTGTTGTAAGAAACGGTTTTTGGAATTCAGCCTCTTTTTACCAATTCATCCGGTTTTTGAACAACCGGCAGAAATAAACAAGCAAATCTAACGGAGGTTTAATAATGCCTTTTATGCCGTTCTTAATGGTTCTGTTGGGAAATCCCTCAGGTATTCCGGTAACACGTTGGGTGGGACCTGGAAACCCAACTTCTTATGCCGAATGGTCTTCGTCTTTTCAGACCGAAAATCAAGTTTCACCCGCAAACATAGATCGTCGGCTTTCCCCGGGAGCTGACCTCGTTGAAATTATCGTCGAGTCCGGGCTTTATCCTTTCATAGCCTCGGAAATTTCATTGCTATCGGCCGATATAGCCGCGGAAGGATTTTCCGTTTCTGTCGACACAGTTCAGGGCGTTCAGTCAATCAACGCCTGTTTCACACTAAGAAATTTCCTTATTTCAAAAATATCTCAGGACCTTGTCGGAGCTTACTTCATCGGAGACGTCCCTATCTCATGGTATCAGATGATCGACGACTGGGGCTCGGGTCCAGAAGGATACGAAGAGTTCCCGTGCGATTTGTTCTACATGGATCTGGACGGGACTTGGGAAGACGATTCCACATGGACATCCCCCAACAACTATTTGTCTCCCGGTCAGGACGGAATTTTTGATGTTCACGAAGGAAACACCTCTCCCGAAATCTGGGTCGGACGCCTTTTCCTTTCCTCTTTGGGCGATGAAGATTCGCTTGGTAAGATTTACTTGCGAAGATCCCATCTCTACAGGACGGATTCTTTTCAATCCGTCAGCAGAGGTTTGAGCTATGTTGACGACGACTGGGCTTACTGGGCGCAGGAGTACAAGGCGAACATGCAGGAAGCTTATTCAGACGTCACTTCCGTGTCGCAAATTGACACGACCAATCCTGTAAACTACAAAGAACACCTTTCTTCGACATATGAATGGGTCGGAATATTCTGCCATTCCTCACCGAGCCTGCATTCTTTCAAAGTTTCAGGGGGAACTTCATGGTCTGATATGTACGCGTCAGAAATACCTGTTCTGAAACCTTACGGTCTTTTTTACAACCTTTTCGCCTGCTCAAACGCAAGGTATATTGAACACAATTTTATGGGTGGCATGTATATTCTCAAAACCCCTTCAGGGCTTGGTTCAATTGGGACCACAAAGACCGGCAGCATGCTGAATTTTTACCATTTTTATTCACCTCTCGGCTTAGGGCAGACAACCGGAGAAGCTTTTCTTTCATGGTTTCAATTTATCGCCACAAACGGATTCACAATAGAAGAAAAATCATGGCACTACGGCATGACTTTGATAGGAGACCCGACTCTAAAACTGAAACCGGCGGGTCCTTTTTTGAAAATCGCGTTGATCTCGGCAAACGATTCATCGGGAAACGGAGACGGCCGAATCGACCAGGGAGAAGAAGCGGTTCTGAGCTTTTCTGTCTACAACCATTTATTCTCCCAAAACGCGACAAACATACAGGCAGCGCTTGTTTCTCTTGACTCTTTCCTTACCGTCACAGCTTCATCTTCCTCTTGTCCTGTCATCAACCCAGGCGACACAATCGAAAACGCCTTTTCCTTCTCCGTCGAAGGGGCGGCTTCATTTACGCCCCATAATGCAGATATTGTCCTCTACATGAACGACGGTTTTTCAGGTAGGGTGACGGCGGAAACGTCTCAAATTTTCATTGGAAGACAACCTATTCTCGTGATCGATGACGATGGAGGAATGACTAGCGAAGAAGCGCTCACCCAGAGCTTGAATTCTTTAGGACGGGGTTTCGAGATAATTGAGCGCGAAAATTACCCCTCTTTGACGGATATTATTAACTCGTACAGCATGGTAATCTGGCTGACGGGTTCTTCATCAACGGGTACTTTGACCGCACAGGACCAGAACGACGTAATTGACTATTTTAACCTTTCAGGAAAGTTGTTTCTTTACGGCCAGGGAATAGCCGAAGAACTCAACGGTTCAGCTTTTTTGTCCTCTTTTCTGGAGGTCTCCTGGCAGGGAAACACTTCCGTTCATTTTCAGACAGGAACGTCAAACGACCCTATTGGCGACAGCCTCTCAATCGCCACTTCAAACCAGACATCGCAGGACATGCTGACTTCAACCGGTAATTCATCCGTAAGCTTCAGTTATCAGACCACCCCGCAGGGAGCCTCCATGATAAGGAAAGAAGGCGCCGGAAAAATCGTCTTTGCCGGTTTTGGTTTTGAGGGCGTCGTGTCAAATGTCCCTGGATACGCTCACAGAGATACCTTGCTCGCAAGAATCATCGACTACATGGATTTGACGGTCGAAGTCGAAGAAGAAAAACCCAGTTCTGAAGATTTCGAGTTTTTTATGACCCAGGAAGCGGATAGGATTTACTTCAATTTACCTAAAGAGTTCGAAGGAAATATAACTGTAAAAATCTTCGACGTCTTGGGAAGAAACATCATCACAGTAAACCCCGGGTCGGCTTCAGATCAAAGAATTTTCTGGAATTTCAGAGATTTCAAAGGGCAGAGAGTTAGGGCTGGGTCTTATTTTGCGGTTATTTTGACAGATTCAGGATTGTTTTCAGCAAAATTTTCAATCTTGCATTGATGTCAAAGAAACAGATTTAAATTTTTTTTTTTCAGGTTTAGTAAATGTTTTGCGGTGCTGAGTCTGCTATTTTATTTTCCGCCGGAATATTTTGCCAAAAGTTCGCTGAGTTCTGAAATGTCGTAGGGTTTTGTCAAGTATCCAGAAAAGCCGTGCGTTTTGTAGTTGGTTATCACCGGATCGTCAGAGTACCCGCTGGAGACGAAAACAACTGCGAAAGGGTCTATTTCGAGGATTTTCGGAACAGTCTCTTTTCCGCCCATGCCTCCGCCTTGTATTGTCAAGTCCATTATGACGGCAGAATAGGGTTTTTTTTCACGAACGGAAGCCTCGAATTTTAAAAGAGCGTCCTCGCCGTTTGACGCAGATTCCGATTCATACCCAAGGTAGCTGAGCATTTGGGACAAAACACCGACGACAGACCTCTCGTCGTCCATGATTAAAACTCTCCCTTTTCCTTTTTCCACTTTTGGATTTTTATCAATTTTTTCAACAGGTTTGGAAGTAGAGGGAAGGTATATCTGAAAAGTTGATCCTCTGTATTTTTCAGATTCTACCAAGATTGTTCCTCCGTGATTTTTGACTATCGAATAGGCCGTTGTAAGACCAAGCCCGCTCCCTGAATCTTTTGTGGTGAAAAAAGGGTCGAATTTTTTTGCCAATTTCTCCTCATCTATGCCATAACCCTGGTCCGTAATCGAAACCAAGACATAATCGCCGCTTTTCAAAGGAGGTGAAGAAAGTGTGCCGACGTGAGTGTTATGCGCCTTTATTTTTATTATGCCTCCCCGTGGCATCGACTGAACCGCGTTAATTATTATGTTATTGAAAACTTGAGCTATTTGATCTTCGTCTACTTCCACAAAAAATAGTTCCTTTTGAAAGTCAAAGTCTATTTTGCATTTTGAACCTCTTGTTGAAAATACACATGCTTCGGAAAGCAATTCGTTGATCCTCATTGCTTTTTTCACGGGTTGTCCGCCTTTTGAAAAAGTCAGCAGCTGCTTTGTCAAATTTTTCGCTCTTATAGAGGCTTTTTCGGCTTCTTCCAACAGTTTATAAACTTCACTTTTGCCATTTAAAAATTCTTTTGAAAGAGATATATTGCCGAGTATCCCCATGAGAATGTTGTTGAAATCGTGTGCGATTCCTCCTGCCAAAACTCCGACGGATTTCAGCTTTTCAATCTTGCCCAGTTCTTCTTCCATCTTTATCTGGTTGGTGATATCGCTTATGACGCTGTTTGCCCTAATGACTTCTCCGTTTTCGAATTCCATTCTCACCGTGGCTCTCATCCATATTGTGTCTCCGTCTTTTTTTTCAGCCCTAAAACGGAATTCGACAGAATCTTCCTTTTCGCTGTGCGTCTGTTTTTGGGAGAATATCTCGTTGATTTTTTCTTTATCTTCTTGGTGAATTATTGAGGAGAAAAAATTTATCGGATTATTTTCGATTTCCTCGACCTTATAACCGAGTATCTTTTCAACGGATGGAGAGAGCAATTCGCATTTATTTTCTTTTATCTGGACTCTGAAAAGTATGTCCGGGGCGAGTTCCATGAAGCTTCTAAATCTCGCTTCGGCATCCTTTAAGGCGTTTATATACTTTGTTTTTTCTGTGAAATCCCTCACGATTGCCTGCAGGTAGACTTTTCCTCCTGCTGTGAATCTGTTCAGAGAGACTTCTGCGTTGAAAAGACTTCCGTCTCCCCTTTTATGCACCCAGTCGAAACGTTGGGATTTTCCCGACATAGCGTTGTTCATGCGGTCTATTGCTTTTACGGCGGAGGAAATACCGTCGGGCTGAAATTCAGGCGAAGTCTCAAAAGGTTTTTTTCCCAAAAGCAAATTTTTTTCCAGACAAAACATTTCACTCGCTTTATGATTGCAATCTATAAAAAGATAGTCCTTCATCAAAAAAATGGCGTCGTCGGCACTTTCGTACAACAGCCTGTATCTTTCTTTTGTCTCCTCTAAGTCTTTTTGGGCTTTTTTCCGCAGGGTGATGTCTTCTATTGAACCGTCGATAAATGCCACCTCTCCTGTTTTGGAAAGCTCATGCTTCTCGTTGCAAAGGCATACAATCTTGTCGCCGTTCTTTTTTTTCATCTCTATTTCGTAGCTCCTGACTTCTTCCTGTTTTTCGTGCAACCGGAGAAGTTTTAACCTGTCCCTCTCTTTGACGTATAAATCGACAACGGAGACCATTTTTATCTCCTCAATACTCTTGTATCCGAAAATATTGACAAAAGCCGGATTCGCTGAAATTATTTTTCCATTTACGTCTGTTCTGAAAATCCCTATTGGAATATTCTCCTGAATTGACCTTAGGTTTTTTTCGCTTTCCGCCAATTTTTCCTGTGAAAATTTTCTTTTTAGAATTTCTGAAAATATTATTGCGGTGTTTTCAAAAAAAATTCTGTCCTTTTCGGAAAATCCTTTTTTATGGTTGCCAATCAGGTGAAAGACTCCATAGACCTCGCCTAAATCGTCAATCAGGGGCCAGGAAAATAAAGACTTTATCTTTTTTATCCTTCTGCTGAATATTTCTTTCAGGAAGTGATTTTCAGTGTCTGGTGCGAAAATCGGTTTTTTGGTCGCCGCGACGTATGTAGTTATGTGCTTTTTTTCTCTTAAAAAACGAGGTTTTTCCTGATCTTTTTTTTCTTCTTCTGAAAAGCCAATAGCCGCGAAGAGATCAAGCTTTTTTCCGCTCTTGTCTAAAAGCCTCACAGATCCTTTGTCGAGGTCGAAAATATCTATGAAATGTTTCAAAAAATCTTCGCACAACTCCTTTATATCCGAAGCTTTGGTCGAGGATTCAACGAGGTAATGGTACGCGTCTCTCTCTCTTTGGAGTTCTCTTTCCGCTCTTTTCTTTTCCGTCCAGTCTTCAATGACAAGAAAATACAATTTCCGTGCTTTTTGGACCGAAAACAAAACGTTTCTGTCGTTGAAAACAATTTCACCTCTGTACTCTCTTTTGTTTTCAATAGATTTGGAGCATTGATTTAATATCTCTTTCTGGCAAAAACCAGGGATCAAATCTTTCAAGTCGTGATTTTGAATTTCACTTTCAGCCCTGTTCGTAAATTCCCGAAAAGATACGTTGAAAGCTTTGACCTTACAATCTCCGTCAAAAAACACGACCGGATTTTTCAGGCTATTGAATAAAACTTCAAAGCATTTTTCCATCTATTAAATTCTCCAGATTTATTGTATCACTCTGCCTAAAACTTTTGTCCCGGTATATACAATCTTTTTATTATGTATGAAACGATTTTTCCCGCTTCAGATATTTGACAATTTGGTGTTATTTTCTCCTTTATCAACACTTCCAAAGCTTTTCTTGACATGGCCGGTTTAACCTGATTTTTCCTGGCTCTTTGCCAAGACGTTTTCGGGCAGCGTCCAAATTTAATTCTTTTCTGATGGATAATTCCTGGAAAGCCTTTATCTTTTTTATCAACCATATTGACAAAATAAATTCTCTTACATAATACCACCTCTTTGATTTGAATTGTATTCTTTATTAAATTATAATCAACCGTGATAATTATAATTTCAAACCTAATCCAGATAGAAGAATTCAACGGGAATCAAAGTCTTGCTTCTTTCGTAAAAAAGAGTTTGACCCTGCCAAATTTCGAATATTTTCTCCGAAAGAAAATGGGAAAGAGCGTATGGGGTTTGAAAAGCAGTTTCACGTTTTATAAAATCAAAAAAGACAAAATTGTCGTCCCTCGCGGTTTTTTGGACAGACTCCTTTTATTTTTTGAAGAGCACAGCATTGAATATAAAATCGAAGATAAAAGAAGCAGACATCAAAAGGTCATCTTTTCGCCTGGCATAGAGCTTTTTGAATCACAGAAAACAGCTCTTCGCGATGTATTAAAGAAAGACGGCGGGATTTTAGTAGCCCCTCCTGGGTCTGGAAAAACGGTTGTCGCTTTAAAAATAATTGAACAAAAATCTTTGCCTTCTCTTGTTTTGGTTCATAGAAGACAGCTCATGGACCAGTGGGCGGACAGAATAGAATCTTTTTTAAAGATCCCAAAAAGGGAAATAGGTTCGCTTTCTACAAAAAAAATAAAAAAAGGCGAAAAAATTACTCTCGCAACGCTTCAAACTCTTTCAAAAATGCATTCCGTTGATATCACAGATCTTTTTGGCACCGTAATTGTCGATGAATGCCACCACATTCCTGCAAAAATGTTTCGAAAGGCAATCGTAAAACTCAATCCAAGATATATCTATGGACTGACAGCTACTCCAGTCAGAAAAAACCGAGATGAAAAGGCGATTTTCATTTTTATCGGAGATAAACTTCACGATTTGACTCAAAAAACAATCACAAATACAGGTGGAGATATCTGCATAAAAATCGTCGGGACGGGCTTTTTTGTACCTTTCAACATCAAAACGGGTGAAATTGAAATTTTAAACAAAATGCTGATTTTCGACACCCACAGAAACAGAATTATAACTGAAATGGTAATGGGGGAAATATCTAAAAACAGAAAAACGGTTCTTCTAACCGAGCGCAAAGAACACATAGAGGCATTAAAATACTTTTTTTCAGGAAATTCAGACTTCGTCACAATGACAGGAGATGACTCCAAAAAAGAAAGAGCTTATAAAAGAGATAAAATTAATACCGGAGATTACCAGCTAATTATGGCCACCGGCCAATATTTCGGTGAAGGCACGGATTTTATTTCTCTGGATTGCCTTTTCCTTGCTTTTCCAGTTTCCTTTGAAGGGAAACTCTTGCAATACGTGGGCAGAATTCTCCGGGGTGACAGCAAAAAGGTAATTTACGATTTCAGGGACGACAGAGTTGAATACTTTGAAAAACAGTATAAAAAAAGGGAACTTTTTTACAAAACATCGCTTTCGAACGTAAACAGGCCCGTAAGTATCGAGTTTTTACGGGCCTGAAGTTTTGTTTATTCCGAAACTGTAAAAGTAATGCTCGTAATTTCTTCGCCTTCACTGTCGCTGCTGAATAGTCTTAGATCATAAGAGCCGGGTTCATCCGGAGCGTAATACGTGAGGGTACCCTCGAGTTCTCCGTCGAGATAATTCCAGTCTAAATCGTATTGGTCAGCTTCTTCTTCATCGCCGTGGGCTACATCTGAAGGGATCAATCCTATCCAAGCGGAAGACTCAAGCCTTTGGGAAACGGTGAATTTGACTTCGATTTCTTCTCCCGGTTCAAAAACGTCTTTTTCGAGTTCTATCGTGGCGGTGACATCTTGCCTTTCCCCTGATACGGTGAAAGAGGCGTAGGTGACTTCTTCGCCTTCGAAATCGCTGTCAAACATCCTTATGTCGTATTCTCCCGGTTCTACAGGAGCATCAAAAGTCACTTCGCCTTCGAGCTCTGTTCCAATAAGATGATACTGGACGTCATATTCGTCGTTTTCCTCTTCGTCTCCGTGAGCGACTTCCGAAGGGATCAATCCAATCCATGCGTTGTCGTCAAATTCTTCAAGTGCAAGGTATTGGACAACAATTATTTCCTCGGGTGAATACACTTCTTTGTCGAGCTTGACAAAAGCTTCTTCTTGTACCGCGACAGTTGTGTCGGTTTTTGTGGTGTCTGTTGTCGGTTCTTCGGGTTTCTTGCTGCAGTCGGCAAAAAACATAGCGACGGCCATAAGAGCAGTCAAAATCAGGACCAGGGACCTTCTCATCTTTTTTCTCCTTTCAATGGCATGACTATCTACAATTTTATTATAAATTAGATATTATTCAAGAGTTATTTGTCAGGTGTTTCTTTGAAAATGTCGAAAAGTTCTTTTATATCCGACATGTAAATTTTTACAACTTCATCTTTATCCTTCTTGAACCTGTTCTCGGAAAATCCAATGAAGTAGCTGTGAAAAATCGACCTTATAACAACGTTCAGAAGATCTGCCCTCTTTTTGGGAATCCCGCAAAATTCTGCCGCCTTTTGAAAAGCCTGGCTTTCCAATCGAGTTGTTTTCGATTCCATCAGCTTGGAAATGACATTAGGGGTGTTTTTTCCGAAATATGTAAAATTTATGAGCCTGAAAGCGTCTTTGTGTTCGAAAGCGTAATAAGCGATCGCCTTCCTAATCTGTTGAAACCGATCAAGCGGGGTTTCAAATACTACATCTTTTGTAAATCTTGCTATATATTCGAAAATATCATCCATGAACTTAAGGGCAACGTAGTATTTTAATTCGTGTATGTCTTTGAAATACGAATACAATGTCGCGTAATGGTATCCTGCAATATCAGCTACTTTTCTGACGCTTAAATACTGAATGCCTTCTTTTTCTATTACCTGACAAGCGGCATCTACAAAGTAACCTAATGTTCTCTTTTTTCTGATCTCCCTTTTTGACTCCATGTATATATATTATAAAAAAAAATCTTTTTGGTAAAGAAAAAAAACCCTTGACAAATAATCAAACAATGTTTAATATTTAATTGTTGTTTTAATTACAACCGTCGTTTAAAAGGAGGAAGAAAATGAAAGTTTTAAAGAAAAAGAAAATTAACGGCAAAAAAATCCTGAAAAAGAAAATCAAAGGACAAAAACCAATGACAGAAAGGTTTTACCTGTCGTGGAACCCTTTGTTTTTGTGGTGAAAAAATGGATGAGAGAAAACTCGGTTCTTTGTCTTCGGTGGTAAAGTCCGTCGTTTCTTTTGACGAATCGAAGATAAAAGTGTTTGAAGATTTTTATATTCAAAGAATCTAAAAAAGCGTATTTATTTTTCGCCGGCGAATTTATATAATAATTCGCCGGTTTTTTTTCAAAATTGGAGAATTTTTGTTAGCGTTGAAAAATTGCATGTCAATAGCGACTTTCGACGGCGAAGAAAGAGAGCTGTCAAACCATGATATAATAGTTGAAGGCAACAAGATTAAAAAAATCTCCAAATCCCCTTCAATAAGTCAAGATTTTGATGGAGAGATCCTCGACTGCAGCAGCCACCTCGTCCTGCCAGGCTTTACAAACACCCACCACCACATGTTCCAATCCCTCACAAGGAATTTAAAACAGGTACAAAACGCCAAGTTGTTCGATTGGCTGAAATTCCTATACGACAAATGGGTTAACATTGACGAGGACTGTGTCTATTATTCCACTCTTTTATGCTGCTCCGAACTGATGCTTACCGGATGTTCGGCTTCTTCAGACCACATGTACTTGTACCCGCCGCAAATTTCAAAGAGTATACTCGGGGTTCAGTTTGAGGCGGCAAAAAAAGCGGGGATCAGGTTTTCCCCTTCCCGGGGAGCGATGACAAGAGGAAAAAGCGACGGCGGGCTCCCCCCCGATAAAATAGTCCAAAAATGGGATGTTGTTTTGAAGGACATGGACGATTCAATCTCAAAGTTTCATGATCCTTCTCCTTTCTCGATGAGCAGGGTGATATTGGCGCCGTGCAGTCCATTTACCGTCGAAGAAAACCTCATGAAAGAAACCGCCTCTCTCGCCAGGACCAAAGAAGTCATAATGCACACTCATTTGGCTGAAACAAAAGACGAGGAAGAATACTGCATGGAAATCTACGGTAAAAGACCTCTCGGTCTTATGTCGGATCTTGGATGGCTTGGCAAGGATGTTTATTTCGCCCATGGAATATACTTCACAGAAGATGAATTGGATTTGCTCGCAGAAACAAACACAGGAGTCTCCCACTGTCCGACTTCAAATATGCGCTTAGGCTCTGGAGCTGCGAAAATCCAAAAGATGAAAGATCTAGGAGTCAGAATTTCACTCGGTGTCGACGGTTCTTCTTCAAACGATACCTCTGACATGCTCGCGGAAGCTCGAAACGCTTTGCTTCTCGCCCGAGTATTTGGAGGACCGGATGCTCTGACGGCAAGAGAAGTTTTACGTTTTGCCGCAAAGGGCGGCGCGCAGATGCTCGGTTTTGAAAACTCCGGTACTTTAGAAGAAGGTAAAGCTGCCGATATCGCAGTCTTTGATCTCGGCGGCATAGACAGGGCTGGATCTCTGTCTGATCCTGTCGCCTCTATTATCTTTACCGGTTTTTCACATAAAACCGCATACACAATTATTGACGGTAAAATCGTCGTGAGAAACGGTCAACTCGTATCAATAGACGAAAGACAGATATCGGAAAAGGTTAACTCTCTTTCAAAAAAACTCATCGAAAAATAGCATTAGCAAAATCTCAATCGCAGTACACTACAGGCAGTTCATTCCAATTCGTCGTGTACCTCTTTGACAATTTTTTTCTTTTCATTTTCCAGGAATTATCAAATCCTGAAGAGGCGAAGCCCACGGTTTCTCTTCCCATTTTTCGGTTTATTTCGTCTATGGTTTTTATTATTTTATTTTTGGATTGGTCTTCTTCTTCGAAAATCGACTTGCTGATCTCATCCTTTTTGATGATTCCGGTAAAAACAACCCCTGCTTTTTTATATTTGTACCCACTCCTGAATATGTTCTCCAAAGCTTTATGAGAATGTTTTATTAGTGAGGGGGTATAGTTCGTCGGGTTTTTAATCCTTACATCTGACCAGTTCGCGTATTGTTCTTCGTCCTCGTTGAACCTGTCGGTAGTTATGTAAACAGTCATCGACAACGGGACCGCGTTTTGGCTTCTCAGCTTGACAGCAGCCAAAGTAACGTATTGTGAAAGGGCGTTTTTCAACTCTTCAATTTTCTCTACAGTTCTGCCGAAAGATCTTGAACAGGCCATGCCCTTTTTGTCCGATGGCATGTTTTCAATGTCAATGCATGGCTCTCCGTTCAGTTCGAGTAAGGTTTTCAATCCAACTACCGTTAAATTTTTCAAAATCCATTCTCTGTCAGCATTTTTTAAATCCAAAGCTGTAAAAACACCTTTTGAAGCCAGCTTTAAAGATTGCTTTGCTCCGATTCCCCAGACATCTTCGGTTCCAAGGTTTTGGAGAATTTTGTCGATTTTCTCAAATTTATATATGTCGACAGCACCAGAACCGTTTTTTTTTGCTTCTTTTGTAGCTATTTTCGACAACGTCTTTGTCTCGGCTATTCCAACTGAAACAGGTATTCCTGTCCATTTCAAAACAGTCTTCTTTATTTTTAATCCCAGGTCTAAAAGCCTTTTTTCTTCAAATCCTTCAAGGAGGACAAAGGCCTCATCTATCGAATATACTTCAACATCAGATGAAAATTGCCTCAGGGTCTGCATTACCCTTATAGACATGTCTTGGTAAAGTTCGTAGTTGGATGAAAACACTTTCACTGAGTTCTGTTCTATGAAGTTTTTTATCTTGAAAACCGGAACTCCCATTTTGATTCCCAGCGCTTTTGCCTCTTCAGACCTTGAGACCACACAGCCGTCGTTGTTTGAGAGGACGACAACTGGCACGCCTTTCAAAGATGGAGCGAAAACCCTCTCGCAGGAGACGTAAAAATTATTGCAGTCCACGAGGGCTATGGGAGGATGATACAAAGGGCTTTTCATTCAAGCCAATGGATGAATCACGTAAGTCACAACGCCCCAGACCTCAAAATTCATTTCAGGTTTTACTTCAATGGGCTTGTATTCAGCGTTTTCAGGGACAAGATATATTTTTTCTTTCTTTTTGTGTATCCTCTTGACTGTAAATTCCCCGTCGATTACAGCGATTACAACCCTGTTGTTGCCTGGTTTTTCAGCCCTGTCGACGATGAGGATGTCCCCTGAATTGATACCCGCGCCTACCATGGAATCGCCCGAGACTTTGATAAAAAAAGTCGCCGATGGGTGTTTTATCAGAAATTCGTTTAGGTCGAGTTTGTTTTCGGCGTAATCTTCAGCCGGAGAAGGAAATCCAGCGGATATTTTGACTTCGAAACATGGAATTTTTATTTCTGCTTTTTTTTCGAATGAAAACATTTCTGTGACTTTGATCTCTTTTCTCATTGGATTAATTCTATTTGTTTGAGGGTCTAAAAGCAATTGAAGGTTGAAAATCTTTTGTCTTAACCCCCTCTACATTGTGATTTTGTCGATTATTTTTTCTTTTATTTCTTCAAATGCCATAAATTTTGAAAACTCTTCTCTGTTTTTGTAAATTTCGGCAAAAGGATAAATTCTTCTTTTAAATAAGGAAATCACCCTGGAGACATAGGCAATAAAAACGTCAGGAAAAGGGGCTTCAATTTTCTCCATCTCGATTATGTGCTTTGGGGTTGGAAACAGACTAAAATAAAGAGAGACAAGGTTTCTCAAGAAACCGGATTTTTTTTTGAATCTGCTGAAAGATGTGTGTACCGTCTGCTGTTTTTTAAGAGAAAAAATCAACGCGTCTTCGAGAGTATTTTCATCAATAGACGCCTTTTGTACAATTTCTGATAACTCTTCGGGAAGTTCGACTCCAAATAACGCATTGACAGCTTTTGCAACAAGTCCAACTGCCTTTATGGCTTTTGTTTCATGCGCTATTTCTGAAAACTTTTGCCACTGGATTTCTTCTTTTTTTAAAAAAAGACCAATATCCAAAAAATGCAGAAGCTTGACTTGGAAAACATGAAGGAAAGCAATATGAAGACACAAATACAGCAGTAAATGTTCTTTCGACAAAACCTTGCATTTTACGTTTCCGATTTGAACATTTGTTGCGTCTGCCCAGACCTCTTCCATATCCAGCAAAAATGGATTATCAGGAGGCAAAAGGTTCCAATGAACTTCGATTTTCAATGGTTTCACGCCGCTGTAGATCTTTTCTGATACAGTATATCCATAGTGATAATGGTACTTTTCAATCCAGGTAATGTTCCAATTTTCTGGAACCGAGATTTTCTTCATGCTTTTATGAGCCTTTTCAACATGGGCTTTTTTGACCAATATGTCCAAATCTGACATGGGCCTCTGTTTGAAAGAGCGGTATATCTCCTGGGCAACATGCGGGCCTTTCAAAACAATGAGGTCTATTCCATCTACGGAAAAAAGTTTTTCAACCTTTTCCAAAATCGCCAAATAAGCCAGCGAATCCCTCCACGCAGGTGCGTAGCCAGAGGAAAGCGATTCAAAGATTTGGGGGGGGACATCCGCTTTTTCTGATTTTAAAACTTCCGAAAGGTACCCCGAAAGAGAGTGGTATTGTGCCTCTTTGGCAACTCTTTTCCACCCCTTTTCATCAATACCAGACGGAAATTTTTTTTCCTTTGCAAGTGAAAGGATATCCAAAAACAGGTCTATTGTCTTTCTTTTATTTTGCCTGTTCTTGCAGACTTTTTGCGTAAAGCTCGGCGTAAAACCCTTCTCTTTTTATAAGGTTTTCATGAGAATCCATCTCAACAACAGTGCCTTTGTCGAGAACGTATATGATGTCGGCATGCTTGACGTTTGAAAACTTATGGCTGATCAGCGCGACTACAGCTTTTTTTGATAGGGCTTTGACCTTTTGTAAAAACAGACGTTCCGTCTCCGGGTCGAGATGGGAAGTCGGCTCGTCAAAAATATAGACAGGCGCCCTTTTAAAAAGGCACCTGGCCAAAGCCAGCTTCTGCCATTCGCCAAAACTCAGCTCTTCTCCTCCCTTGAACCATTTCCCCAGCTTTGTGTTTATGCCTTCGGTCAACTTATCCAAAATATTAACAGCTCCCGCGTCTCTTAGAGACTCTACCACAGACTCGTTTTCCATTAACCTTTCAACGTCTCCTATGCTTACGTTTTCAGCAAGGGTGAGCTGGTATTTCTGGAAGTCTTGAAACACCAAAGAGACCGAATCGTACCACTTCATGGGTTCAATTCTCTTCAAATCAATACTGTCGACAAATACGCTGCCCCCGTCCGGGTCGTATAGACGGCACAATATTTTCGCGATTGTCGATTTTCCGGATCCGTTGCTCCCGACAATAGCCGTAAATCTGCCCTTTTCAAGCGTCAAGTTCAGGTCATCGAGAGCTTTCAGTTTCGAACCGGGATAGGAAAACACTACTTTTCTTAGAGAGATCTTTTCAACATTTTCAAATTTCGATTCAACACCAGGGGGCGACGTAATAATTTTTGTTTTTAAACCCAAAAATTCAGCGAAATAAGACAGGAAAAGGCTGTTTTCATAAAGTCCGACAAACCCTCCAAGCAACCCCTTGAGACTCCCTTGCCCTCTTTGGAAAGCCTGTAAAAACATGACCAGGTTTCCGAGAGAGATCTCCCCTCTATAGGTTTTAAAAGTCATAAAAACCATGAGCAAAGCTAGGATGGAAGACGAAAATACTTGTGAAGAAAAATCCGCGGCGGATTTTTTTATCTTAATTGATATTAGTTTTCTTCTGATAGTGTTTCTAATGCTTTGAAATCTATCTCTGAACAACTGGAATGTGCTGAAAATCTTCACTTCTTTCGAGGAACTTTCCGAAGTCAAAAGATAATTGTAATACCAAGTCTCTCTTTCTTTTTCTGTTATTCTTTTCTGCCACGAGTATATTTTTTTAACGAAATAAAGCTGGACAAAAGTACCGGGAATTACGGCGGCAAAAAGAATCAATCCTACTAAACTGTTTACGGAAAATATCAGCACCGCTACCCCTGAAAACGTTAAGAGGTTTTGGAAAATCGAAAAAAACTGGTTGAGGGTGTTGACTGGTCTGTAGGGGGATTCTCTTTGAGCCCTGTGTAGGGTGTCGTAATAAACAGGATTGTCGTAGTATGCTATGTCGATTTCAGAGGATTTTTTATGCATAATTTCATAGACTTTGTCGGATGTTTTAAGCGAAAAGTATTCCGAGACAATATCGTTCAAGGAATCCGCTAAAAAACTGACGAAGTAGGCGGCTCCCGCCGCGGCGATCAGAGCAATAGACTTTAACATTCCTTGTTCTGGATTAGTCGAAGAAAGACTTGTAGCAACTGAATCTACAAAAAGTTTCACGATATACAAAAGCAAAACTGGTATCGCGGAGCGTATCACAGTCAGAATAATTCTGGCGAAAAAAAGTTTTTTTGAAGCGTAAAAAACGACCGCTATAGCGTTTTTAAGTCTAGAAAAACTATTTTTCAAAAATCGCTCTCTCTGTAACTCGAACCCCCCAAAGCTTCCCTTTCAAACCACTCTCCGTCATATAATTTCATCAGTTTTGTCAATCCCTCCCAGAGATACACGTCTGTTCCGTCCAAGTTACGCCTTAACCAAAAACCTATTGCCATGCCAACTGTCCACTCGCTATAACCGTCTCTTACCTGGTATTCTTCGAGAACGCCTTTATACCTGTCTTCGAGAAACAAAAGAGCGTCAACGCGTCCTAAAACGACTTTTTCGCGATAAAGTTCAGCTTCTTGTTCGACATTCCTCTCTCTTTCGAGGTACAAAAAGGATTCTGTCATCATCCTGAAAAACCTTTGGAAAACCCTGTGGTAGACCTCTCTGTAAGTTTGGTCTAAAAACTCGTCTTCCGGAAGAGGGATCAAATTTTGATAGCCCCAGATTATGATTTCCGGGTTGTAATAACCGAAATCTTCACTTTTTAAAAGTATTTGTATGCCTGAAATCCTTTCTATTGCACCGATATCCTGATAATGTTTCAGCGTGTACCCGTCCTCCAGTAAAAAAGTAAAGGCCTCAGCGAGAGATCCGTAATAAAGAATCCCGTTTACTCCGGCGAGAAACATTTGATTTTTATCGCAACCATCAAACATATATTCATACGGCCATGAAAACCATTCTTCGTACAACAATTCTAAATTTTCTCTTGAAAGTGAGTTTCCCAGACAGGTAACGGTTGCATTGTCTTTGACGAGCAAACCGCAGGAAAGGATTGACAGCGAGACAACCAAAAACACCGACCTTTTCAATTTGCCTCCTTTTGTGGACTTGAATGATTATTTTGTATATCATTATTCCAACAATGGCAAGGAGAGACGATGAAAAAAGAGATGTTTTTATTGGCTTTGGTTTGTTTTTTTTTCAACGGATGCACCAAAAATACAGACGAGATTGTCACGGCTGCAAAACAAAAACCATCCGACAACTACACGTGCTTTGTTCTTTCTTTACCCGACAGCTGCAACTGTCTTAAAAACGGAAAATATATCATGCCCTTGGATCATTCGGAAGTGACGGAAGGAGCTTACTCCAGTTTATCTCTTAATTTCAATTCTGTTTTGGAATCAGATCAAACGGTTTATTTCGATTTAATGCTTCCAGCCACCGAGAAATTTTCTGTTTTTGTCGGAATGTGCACTCCCCTGGGGTGTATCCTGGACTGTGAAAAGCCAGAAAGTTCGTTTTCAATCTCTGAAGACGAATACACGAACCTGAAAACTTTATACGGCGATCCATTATCTCCTTCTATGACAGTCACCATCGTTAAAGGAGTGGATACGTTGGAAAAGGTTGTTTTCGACAAATTCAGAATTGCAATAGACTCCTTCTCCGTCGAAAGCACGCTGGTAACTCTCCGTTCCAGCCATGTCGAGCTTTCAAGCTCTTCGGACCCGGAATTGCGTTTGGAGGGCGAGATCTACATCTCCGGACAGGAACCCGCACAGACAATGGTAGAGCAGTGAACATGCGGTTAATGCGTTTTCTGCTTCTGCTTTTGACTTTTAGCTGTTCGGTAAAAAACAGCACGGTCTTTGACCAGTCTTTTAACCGAGACACTGTTTCCCTGTGTTTCAGACAAAAATTTTCTATCGTTCTTCCATCAAACCCTACAACGGGATACAAATGGGGGATAGACTCCTCAAAAAGCGGATTTTTTTCACTGGAAAGCGCACTCTTCGTGCAGAATAACAGTGGTGTTCTAGGTTCAGGGGGCAGAGAAATTTTCTTTTTCCAGGCGCCGGAAGAAAATTTATCCAGGCTATCAATGGTTTACAAGCGCGACTGGGAGGAAAAACCGGGGATTGACTCTTTTGTGCTTTTCTTTAAACTGCAAACGGTTTTTTAGAGAAAATCAAAGGTTGTGCTTGATAATTTTCCCCTGAAAAATGAAAACCACTTCTTCGGAAATGTTTGTTGAGAGGTCGGCTATTCTTTCGAGATCGTGCGTTATGTTAATCATTTTCAGGGCTCTTTCTATGCTCGCTGGATCCGACAGCATTATATCTATTAGTTCTTTAATTATTTTATCTTTTCTATCGTCAACTTCGTCGTCTTTCGCGCAGACCTCCCTCGCGAGAGAGATGTCTTCTCTTATAAAGGCTTTGATGCTGTTTTTGAACATGAAAAGGACGTCTTCTTTCATCTTTTCCAAATCGTCGTAGTCTTTTAGCTTTGGTTTATCCACCAAAAAAAGCGCGTGCTGGGCAATGTTGACAGCGTGATCCCCTATTCTCTCGAGATCGCTGTTCATTTCCATTATCATCAAAACTTTTCTCAGGTCAGATGCTTTTGGGCTGAACTGGGCTATTGTTTGAGCGCCAAACTCTTCGATTTCTACGTCTTTGAGATTCGCTTGTTTCTCGAGGTTTTCTATGACTTCTTTCAAAATCGCGGTGTTGATGCTCGTGAGACCAGAAAAGCTCTTCACTATCATCAGTTCTATTAGAGAAGAAAACGAAATAATTTTCTCGTGAAGCGTTTCAATTTTTTCATGTAACATTTAATCTCCTCAACTGAATTTCCCCGTCAAATATTCTTCCGTTATTTTATTGTCGGGAGAAGTGAACATTTTCTCTGTGTTTCCGAATTCAACCAATTCTCCCACGTAGAAAAAAGCAGTGTAGTCTGAAACCCTCGCCGCTTGAGACATGTTATGGGTGACAAGTATAAGAGTGACATATTCTTTCAATTCTACTATGAGTTCTTCAATTTTTGAAGTCGCTTTTGGATCCAGGGCGGACGTCGGCTCGTCCAGCAATAATATTTCGGGTTTCAGCGCCAAAGATCTCGCTATACATAGCCTTTGCTGTTGACCTCCAGAGAGAAAAGTCCCCCTTTTGTGGAATTTATCCTTTACTTCGTCCCAAAGAGCCGCCTTTCTCAGAGAATCTTCTACTATCGAATCTCTGTCGGATCTTGAAAGTTTTATTCCTCCCAGTTTATACCCGGCAATGACATTGTCATATATATTCATTGTGGGAAAGGGGTTGGGTTTTTGAAAGACCATTCCGATTTTTCTGCGAAGCCCTATCGGGTCCAGAGAGTGGATTTCCTGTCCTCTCAAAAATATCTCACCCTCCCATCTTATCTCCCTGTCCAGCTCATGCATTCTGTTTATAGCCCTTAAAAACGTGGTTTTGCCGCATCCCGAAGGACCCATGATCGCAGTCACTTTATTCGGGGGTATTTCGACATTGATTTTGTTTAGAGCTTTTGCTTCTCCGTAGTAAAGCGAAAAGTCAACGCTTTTTAAAACTGAACTTTCCATTTTTTCGATATTCCTGTCGCGATAAAGTTGACCAGCAATACAAACACAATTAAAAACAAAGAAGCTCCCCACGCTATATCATGCCAATCTTTGTACGGACTTGTCGCGTACCTGTATATCAGCAACGGAAGAGCGTTCACCGGTTTAAAAATATTGTAGTTCATGAATTGGTTGCCAAAAGCCGTGAAAAGAAGAGGGGCTGTCTCCCCTGCTATTCTCGACACACCCAAGAGAATTCCCGTCATTATGCCGCTGAGGCTTATTGGCAGAACAACTCCGAGAATGGTCCTGTAATAAGGGACCCCAAGAGACATGGAAGCTTCTTTTAACGTAGGATTGACCATTCCGACGGTTTCTTCAGTTGCTTTGATGACCAGGGGCAGCATCATAATGGAAAGGGCAACCGACCCCGCAAAAGCGGAAAACATGCCTTTGAGCGGTTTGACTACCCAGATGTAGGCGATTATACCCATTATTATCGATGGAACTCCTTGAAGGACTTCAACCCAGGACCTGATCCAGAAAGCCAGATGTTTTCCCTTGTTTTCAGCGAGAAATACACCGCACAAAATTCCCACGGGGACCGATAGGATCAAAGTCAGCCCAATCAAAAGCAGAGTCCCGATTATGGCGTTAGAAATACCTCCCCCTTCTTGTCCCACCGGAGCCGGAAGAGAAAGTAAAAAATCGATATTGATTACCGACAATCCTTTTTTGACGACGAAAAATATTATCAGTAAAAGAGGAACTACCGTAGCCAGAGAAAACACTATTACGCTTGTCTTGAAAAAAATGTTTTCAGCTTTTCTGAATGAAAAGGATTTTTGCTTCATCTGGAATTCGACCTGTCTGTTTTTTTAATTATGAATCTCCCCGCAAAATTAATAATTGTGGTGAGCAGAATAAGCAAAAGCCCCATCTCGATTAGCGCGGATTGATGTATGCCGCTTGACTCGTTGAATTCAAGGGCAATAATGCTCGACATTGTATTTCCAGGTGAAAACAATGTTTTATGTATTTGAAAAATTGACCCGAGAGTTTTAGGAAGAGAATTCAGGTTTCCGATGACAAGCGTAACCGCCATGGTCTCTCCCAGCGCTCTTCCGAGAGCGAGCAGCAGCCCCGCGACAATTCCGGATCTAGCGTAGGGAAAAACAATATTCTTAATAACTTCAAATCGAGTCGCTCCGAGAGAATAACCAGCTTCCTTTAATTCCTTAGGAACCAGGTGCAGTATTTCCCTTATCAACGAAGCAGAGTAGGGAATAATCATTATCGCCAAGACCAAAGACGCGGCCATTATGCCCACTCCATAAGGGGGTATTCCAATCTTCAATTCAATGTTTCTTATGATTGGGACTATCAGGTTAAAACCCCAAAACCCGTATATGACTGATGGAATGCCAGAAAGCAGTTCAACTGTGCTTTTTAAAAAAGCCGGAATAAAACCGTTTCTGTAGTATTCCCCCAGCAAAAGCGCGGTTGAAAACGAGAAAGGAATTGACAATGCCAAAGACAAAAAAGAAGTCACGATCGTGCCAAATAAAAATGGAATCGCGCCAAGCTCAATTGCACTGCCGTTCCAAACTGTTTGAGGGTTCCAGTTTGATCTCGTCAAAAAGGAAAATCCCAGAGACTTGATTGAGGGAAAAGCGCCGATAGACAAAGTCAGGAAAATTCCGCCAATAAGAAAAAAAATCAGCAGTCCTGAAACAAAGAGAATGCCCCTGAAAATTTTATCGTTCATTTTTTAGTCAAGTCTCCGGGGTTTTCCCTTAATACAGTTACATCAAGGGTTTTCCGCCGTAATTGATGGATTTAATTAGTGTCTCAATGTCCCCTATGGCGTCTTGCGGCAGTGGAGCGTAATGAAGCTCTTCACAGTAAACCTGTCCTTCGTGGGTCATCCACCATATCAAATTCACAATCTCTTTAGCCAATTCTTCGCTTCTTCCGCCGTAATTCTGGTCTTTGTAGAGAATGAGCCATGTTAAACCGCTGATTGGGTATCCTTCCGGTGCATCAGTGTCGGTCAGGGAAACTATCATGTCAGCCGGTAAATCTATCGCGGCGGCGGAACTGACGGAGGCGATTGAAGGCGTAATGAAATTTCCGCTTTTGTTCCTGACAGATGCGACTGGCATAGAATTGCTCAGAGCGTATATCAACTCTGTGTAACCGACGGCTCCCGGGGTAGAACTTATCTGTCCTGCGACGCCAGGGTTCCCGTTCGCGCCGATTCCTACAGGCCATTCCAGGGATTTTCCTGCCCCCACTTTATCCGCCCACTCAGGGCTGACTTTTGTCAAGTAATCACTGAAAATATGTGTCGTTCCGCTTCCATCTGATCTATGGACGACGATTATTTCCATATCAGGCAGAGATATTTCCGGATTTATTTCGGTGATTTTCGGGTCGTTCCACTTTACAATATTTCCGAGAAATATATCCGCTATAACTTGGTCAGTCAGTTTCAACGGAGGATTGTCCGGAAGGTTGTAAGAGACAACTACCGCTCCGAGCACCGTGGGAATATGTACGATTTCTGCGCCTGCCTTTTCAAAATCATCCGCTTTCATCGGCGCATCTGTTCCGCCGAAATCCACGGTCTTTTCTATTAGCTGGTTTATTCCGCCTCCAGAACCGATCGCGTTGTAGTTTACTTTAGGCCCTCTAATTTTCGCGTATTCATCAAACATTTTTGAATAAAGAGGGAAAGGGAAAGTAGCCCCTGCCGCCATGATGTCCATCTCGACAAGCTCAACTTGGGAAGAATCGTCTGTGGTCTGCTGCTGGGGTTTTTGGCTGCAGCCGATCAAAAGCGCCGCGAAAATCATGACAATGGCAAGAATTTTCTTGTTTTTCATACTTTTTCTCCTTATTAAAAAAGTTTAAGGGGGAAGATTCCCTCCCCCTGTTTCCAGACCTGTGCTTTAAACCTCTTTATGACGAAACTTTTGTGTCAAAAGCCCATTTTATTTGGAAGAGAAACTTGTTTGTTGAAGTGTAGTCTTCCATTTCGTAGCTTTCTATCATAAACTCAGCGCCTACGTCAACTTTGTTCTTGCTGTCTTTGAAGGCTGTCCAGTTTATACCGCCGAATATTCTGTTCCATCCGTCATCATCGGTGTCGGTGTTCGGATCAAACTGATCGTATCTGGCGTAGATGTCAATGGCGTTTTTTGTCATGGGTTTGAGGTGCAAAACAGGATATACCGCAAATCCCATTGAATTGACTGCATCATCTGCACCCGCGGCCGTGTAACTTCTGCCGTAGTAAACAGCTCCGAGACCGAAATAAGGATGGTTGAAATTCAAAGCTGCATGGTAGAGGTTTTCTTTATCGTATTCGTCGTCCGCGTTGGGATCACCGGGGTTATCCATGACAAAAGACCCGCCGAAGTTGACCATCGGGATGGGTTTCACGTTAGCGGCTACGCCGAACATCATCTTTGTGTTCAGATCGCTTCCTGTCTTTTTATACCCTTCTCCATTTATCGCCGTAACAGCCCAGTCAAAATATTGAAGGTTTCCTATAGTGGCGAAACCATAATCGGCAGAAGCATGCAATCCTTCCAAATCGAACAATCTCGGTGAAATCGTCGGGCATCCTGCTTTAGCCACTCCTTCTTCGCCGAAGACATTCGATATAAGACCGAATTGCATCTTATGATAGTCGATAAGGTTTGAAAGCTGAACGTATCCTTTTTTCAACCTCACCGTGGCTCCCTCGGCGTATTTTTTGCTGCTGAAAAAATCGAGTGTAAAAGCTCCTGAGAGATAGTCGTTATATTTGGCCGAGAGAATAACGTACCCTCTTTCGATGCTGAAATACATGTCTGTGATTTCAGCGTCGCCTGTGTCGTCTGGCGCCGACTGCACAAGAGTAAACCTATCTCTTACTTCCATACCGAGGTTAAGACCAAACCCCTGAAGAGCTGAAAAGAGACCAAGCATTGCTACAAGACCGATAAAAACAGTTTTTTTCGAGTTCACAGATCCTCCTTTTCGTTAATTATGTTTTGTTTCTCGTCAAAAACGATAGAACTTTATGGCCGGAGAGTTAATTTAGAATAATTGAAATGTTAATATTAGGTTAATTTTTTAGCTCTGGAAAACTGACAAAAAAAGTCGTACCTTCTCCCTTTTCGCTTTCAAAGTTGACGTATGCGCTGTGCCTATCCGCAATATTTTTCACAATGGAAAGTCCAAGACCTGTCCCACCCGCTTCTCTTGATCTCGACTTATCTATTGTGAAAAATCTTGAAAATATCTCTTTTGAATATTTTTCGGGTATTCCTATTCCTGTGTCTTTTACCGCGAGAACGACAAGACCATTTCTCTTTTCAATAGAAATCGTGACTTCTCCGCCGTTTTTGTTGTATTTAACAGCGTTGTCGACAAGGTTCATAATCATTTGCCCGAGAAGAAAATTGTCTCCAAAAACAAACGCTTCATCTTCAGGAAATGAAGTCTTAAATTCGATTTGCTTGCTTTTGGCTTTTTGCTCAAAAGCTGCGACCATTTCTTGAGCAATAAATTTCAGGTCGGTTTTTCCAAAATCATAGAGAAAACCGGGATCGTCCGTTTTGGTCAAAAGCAGAAGGTCGCTGACAAGATTGTTCAACCTGACAAGGTTATTTTTAATTATTGAGAAAAATTTCTTTTTGTTTTCCTCCGATTCGCCTTCGAGAATCTCAAAAAACCCGTTTATTATAGAAAGAGGTGTTTTAAGTTCGTGCGCCGTGCTGACGATAAATCTGTTTTGTCTTTCCTTTGTCTTTATTCTCTCTGATATGTCATGAGCGATCAATAAAAACAGCTTCATTCCGTCAAACGAAACTTTATCAACAGTCGTATCGCAGTATAATCCGTTGATTTCCATTTCGGCGTTCAAAGAAGAATCTGTTTTATCCGCCTGCGATATCATGTTGAAAAGTTCTTCCTTTCCAAAAACTTCTCTGTAATAGGTTCCTGTTATTTTTTCTGACGGGTCTTTAGAAAAAAATTTTTCCGCGGCGCTGTTGCAAAGAACAATCTTTCCGGAAGTGTCTATGGCCATGGCATAGGAAGGAAGAATCTCAATAATTTTTCCTAAAACCTCGATATAATCTTTTTTCTCATTTCTCCTTCCTGAGAGCAAATCCGAGATTTTTAAACGCTCCTCTCCTAAAAGAGCGATCTCCTTTTCGCTGAGAATTATTCCCCTTTCATTTTCAGCCGCTCTTTCAATCAGCCGTTTTATAGAATCGAAAGTTTTCAAGATATCCGAATTGCTCCCTGCAATAGAGAATAGAGAAAAAAACATTAGAACAGCTAAAAAAATAAGGATTATGTATTTTGTATTTTCTAATTTTTGAGTTTCAACCGAACCTTCGACAACCATAACTCCTAAAAGATTTCCACTTAAAATAATCGGCAAGGACAAAGAGGAAGAGTATTCTTTTTCGATATAACCGAATTTTTTGTCCTCTTTATCGGAAGCGGCTATCAAACCTTGAAAAAAAACGCTTTCGCTTGTTCTGCCGGGAAAACTGTCTTTTTGAACTTTTGAATCGGCGAGAAGTTCCCCGTCCGGGCCGTAAAGAGAATACCTGAAATCCTGTCCGCCGAAGATTCCTTTGAACAGGCTGTCCTCATCTGATAAAGGCTTCTCGCTTAAGATTTTTGTCGACAATAACTGGGCGTCTTCCGCTGCTTTTAGAAGTGTTTGAATTCTCTCTTCTCTCTGAACATCGTTGAAAACCTTTATCGTCATGACAGCGCAAAACAAAAAAACAAAAGTCACCAACAACGCGGGATAAAAAGAGAATCTGAAGATTCTCTTAACTTGTTTCGAATTTATACCCTATTCCTCTCACTGCTTTGATGTTTTTACCGTATTTTCCAATCTTTTCTCTGATCTTGACTATGTGAACATCTATGGTTCTGTCAATTACAATCTTTTCAGAGCCCCATAATTTCTCAAGAATTGAATCCCTGCTGAAAACCCTGTCCGGTTTTGACGCGAGTATTTCAAGAATCCTGAACTCTGTGACCGTCAGGTCAACATTTTTTCCATCTACTTGAACGGTGAATTTTTCCCTGTCAATTACCAAGCCTCTGTAATCAATTGTCTTTTTTTCTTCTTCGCTTTCTCTTTCATAAGTCCTTCTCATAACAGATTTTACTCTTGAAATGAGCTCTTTGACGCTGAAAGGTTTGACGACATAATCATCTGCTCCGAGCTCCAGTCCCAAAACCTTGTCTGTTTCTGTGTCTTTCGCGGTGAGTATAATTATGGGTAAATTTTTTGTCTGGGGATTTGATCTTACCTTTTTGCATATCTCTATGCCGCTCAACCCTGGGAGCATAATGTCGAGAATTACGAGGTCCGGTCGATTTTTCGACAGATAATTCATAAAGGAAATCCCGTCCGTAAAACTTTCTGTCGAAAAATTGTCTTTTTTTAAACTGTACGTGATCAATTCAACTATGTCAGGTTCATCGTCAACGACGGCTACCAATTTTTGATTTGGCATTTCACCTCCAAATAAAAATGATCTTTATGATTGATTCATTTTAGTATACATTATATAGAGTACTCGAATAAGTAAAATTTTAGGAGGACCCATGTGGTTAACCTGGATATGGTTTTTATCAGCGGCTGCGTTCTTTGTTGGGGAAATTTTCACAGCGGGTTTCTTTTTGAGTTGTTTTGGTATTGGAGCGACGGCAGCTGGAATAGTGACCTTGTTCAACTTTCATCCTATCTGGCAATGGGTGGCTTTTGTGGTCTTCTCGGCTATTTCATTCGCTTTTGCAAGGAAATTCTCCGAAAAAGTGACAAAAAAACAGCCCAAAGGAATAGGCGCGGACAGGTTGATAGGGGTTAAAGGCATTGTAATTGAAAAAATCGACAATCTCGAAGGTAAAGGTCTGACAAAAGTTGAAAATGAAGTTTGGAAAGCCGTGTCGAAAAACGATGAGGTTATTGAAGAAGGAACAGAAATAGAAGTAGTCGATAAACAGGGTGTAAGCTTATTGGTAAAACCGTTTAAAAAAGGAGAATGATATGAACATGCTTCCTCTAATAATTTTCGCGGCAATTATTATCTTCTTTTTCGCCGCGACATCTCTTAAAATTGTCAGACCCTGGGAAAAAGGGCTTGTGGAGAGATTTGGAAGATATCAGAGAACAGTCAGCAGCGGACTCAACTTTGTATTTCCGTTCATAGAAAAGCTGAGAAGGATAGACCTCAGAGAACAAGTTGTAGATGTTCCTCCTCAATCTGTAATTACAAAAGACAATGTAGTTGTTGAAGTTGATGCTGTGGTCTACTATGAAGTGACAGATCCCGTTAAGGTCGCTTACAACGTGGCAAATTTTTATTTAGCTGCCACAAAATTAGCCCAGACAAACCTAAGAAATCTAATCGGTGATCTCGCCCTGGACGAGTCCCTGACTTCAAGAGAAGTCATCAACACAAAATTGAGGTTGATTCTTGACGAGGCCACAGACAAATGGGGGACAAAAGTAACAAGAGTAGAATTGCAGAGAATCGAACCGCCTTCAGAAGTAGTTGATTCGATGCACCGCCAGATGAAAGCCGAAAGAGAGAGAAGGGCGATGATTCTTGAAGCCGAAGGCCATAAACAGTCTGTAATACTCAAAGCCGAGGGAGACGCTGAATCAATTAAAAAAGTCGCCGACGCCCAAAAATATCAAAAGATCACAGTAGCTCAGGGAGAAGCCGAATCAATTTTCATAGTTTTTGACTCAATCCATAAGGGAAACCCGACAAACGACCTTCTCGCTTTTAAATACCTCGAAGCACTTGCGACGATTTCAAACGGAACCGCTACAAAAATTTTCATGCCATACGACTCTTCCGCTTTTCTCGGGTCTATAGCTTCTGTAGGGGAGTTGTTTAAAAAATAGTTTTTACTGTTTTTGCATTTTCCATGTTCTCTTTGTGCGGGGGCGAAGCTCCTCTTCGAGGTTGCTTTTTTTGTAACTTTGGGATTCTTTTTTGAGAAATGAATTTACACCTCGAAGAAAGAGTAAATTACTTTAATGACTTCTTCTTTATCTTAGCATTTCAGGACCAGAGCTTTATTCCTCTTCTCGGCAGAAATTACTGCCTTTATCATATAGCAATCGTTTAAGTAAAAAACTCCCTTTTTACTTTTGGTCTTTTTTTAAGAAATTATTCTTGGAAAAATCCAGGCGAAGCTCGCTCAGAGAGCGAGCTTCATCCCTTACAAATCTGAAAGTATTCTTTACCTTACAACAACTATCTTGTTGGCGTCGGTGAA
>JAFGON010000024.1 GCA_016926475.1 candidate division WOR-3 bacterium
AGAAAATAAACCGGGGATTTCGATTATTCTTCCCACATACCAGTTATTATCAATCCAATATTCCATTGTATATTTACTCTTCATAAGCACCTCATCTTATAATTTTATTAAAATATCAGATTTTTTATATTACAAATAATAAATAGGGAAAAATTGCATAAAGTATTCGTTTACGCTTTTCCCTGATTTTTTACTTTCTGCTCTGCCGAGGTGAGTTCTTCTTCCGATGCAAGATAGTAGTGCTTTATGGGTTTGAGTTCGTCGTCGAGTTCGTATATAAGTGGTATGCCGGTCGGAATATTCAGAGACACTATTTCCTCTTCCGGGACGTCGTCCAAAAACTTTACAAGCGCCCTTAAACTGTTGCCGTGGGCGGCTATTATGACCTTTTTCCCGCTTTTGACCGTCGGTGAAATAATTTCGTGCCATAGGGGCAGAAACCTCTGGACAGTGTCTTTCAGGCACTCTGTCAGGGGCAGGTCTTTTTCATCGAGGTCTCTGTATCGGGGGTCGTTGCCCGGGTATCTTGAGTCGTCTTTTGTAAGCGCGGGGGGCTGAATCGCGTAACTCCTACGCCAGACGTGGACCTGCTCCTCGCCGAATTTCTGAGCCATCTCCGATTTGTTCAAACCCTGAAGTGCGCCGTAGTGGCGTTCGTTGAGCCGCCAGAACCTTTCCACAGGTATCCACATCAAATCCATCTCGTCGAGAGTTATCCACAGAGTCCTTATAGCCCTTCTCAAAACCGAAGTGTAGGCGATGTCGAAGGTAAAACCTTTTTCCTTGAGTTTTTTACCGGCAGTATGAGCCTCAAAAATTCCTTTTTCGGAGAGGTCGATGTCCGTCCAACCCGTAAACCGGTTTTCCTTGTTCCAAAAACTCTCACCGTGCCTTAAAAGGGTCAGTTCAAACATATTTTCTCCTTTTCCCAAAAAGCCGAGTGGGGCGTTTCACCGAATTCCGAAAGCCTGAAACCATTTCCGTCGTGGATGATTTTTGTGAGAGCAGTGTTTTCGAGTTTTCCAAGGTCCCAGACATTTCTTATCGGAATATTTTTAACCCAGGCGGAGGCGGTTCTTATCAAGACACCGTGGGAAAAGACCAGAATTTTTTTCCCGGAATGCTTGTCAATGACATGATTAAGAAATGATACCGCCCTTTTCTGGACGCATTCAAAAGTCTCACCTCCCGCGATTTGGAAAAGGTCGGGTCTGAAGTTGAAATTCCTGAATTCAAGCGGGTTCTCTTTTTGAATGTCTTGGATTGGCTTGCTCTCCCAAAAGCCGAGGTTCATCTCTTTTATAAAGTCAGATTGGATTATATCCAGACCCAGATCTTTTGCGACTATAATCGCCGTCTGAAGAGCCCTCTGCAGGGGGCTCGAATAGACGAGGTCGAAAACATGTCCCGTTTTGGCAAAATGAAAAGCGAGAGAGCGCGACTGCTGGACACCGAGTTCGCTTAAAACGGATTCGCTCTGCCCCTGTATTCTTCCTTCGAGGTTCGCCTTGCTCTGTCCGTGTCTGACAAAAGTTATACTCGTCATTTTACAATTTCGCCGGAATACCTGGAATATTTCAAATAGACCGTGTCGGCGAGGGCTTCTTCGAGAGGTATGAAATTCCAACCGTCTTCCAAAAAAATGTCTATTATCTCTCCTAAGACGAAAGAGTTGATATAGTTCATGTGCAAAAGCATGACAAGCGGTACGTCCCTGTCATATTTTTTCGTGTAAAAACTATCGTTTGCCAAAATCCTCTCTTCGATGTGAGAAATGTACTCCCTTTTGACAGAATCCAGAAATACAGTGTCACCGGAAGGCAGGGCATCGACGAAAGTCTTGTTGAACTTCCAATCGTCGTTGTCTATTGTCACCGGAGCGACCGTATAACCGTTTCTTCTCAGAGCTTGTAGAACAGAGTCCCTTTTTTCTGGGGTGTCGCCCATGCTCAGGCAGGGATACCTGAAATATTCCGGCCTTTTGCCGAAAAGAGTTGTCAGAAGGGAGTCGCAGATCAAGAAATCTTCAATGTATTCTTCCGCCGAGACGTCGTCGAGATCGCGGTGGGAATGGGTGTGGTTTCCGATGGAGTGCCCCCTGTTGACGAATTCGTTCATAAGTTCGAGGGCGAAACCGTTGATAGTTGAGGTCACTGTGAACCCCATGACCTTGACGTTTCTGGAATCGAGTGTGTCGAGGATTCGGATGAAATAATCGTGCTTCTGTTCTCTTGTCAAGCCTCTGGTGTAGGTGAAAGGCAAGTCGTCTATAGTCAGCGCAACTCTCTTTTGCGCCGGGGCTGGTTGCGAGAAAACCACAACAAAGAAGAGGAAGAGCGGGATTTTTTTCATAAATGTTCCTTCACTACTTCGGAGAGAATTTTTATCCCTTTTTCAATCTGTTCTATCGAAGGGAAAGAGTAGTTGAGCCTTAAAGTGTTTTTACCCGAGGAATCACAGTGAAAGGGCTGTCCTGTTATAAAGGCGACGTTTTTTTCGACCGCCTTGTAGAAGATTTGCTGGGCGTCTATTCGCTCAGGGAGTATGACCCACAGGAACATTCCTCCGTCGGGTTTCGACCATATAACACCGTCCGGCATGTTATTTTCCAGAGAAGAGATCATCGCCTTGTTTTTGGGTCTGTAAACTTCAATGGCTTTTTTTATGGTCTCCTCCATTTTTCCCTGTGATATGAAATGGGAGAGTATCAGCTGGGTAAACGACGGGGTGCAGAGGTCCACGGATTGCTTGAGCATCACTATTTTGTCTATAAGTTCTTTTTGGGCTGTTATCCAGCCCATTCTCATTCCCGGGAACAGCATTTTTGAAAAAGTCTTGAGAAGAACGACTCCATTGCCTTCCGACAATGTCCAAAGGCTGGGTAATACATTTCCTGTGAAGCTGAGCTCTCTGTATGGAGAGTCTTCGACAATGAGAATGTCCCTTTCTTTTGTGAATTTTAAAAGTTCTTTTCTTCTTTCAAGCGTCATCGTGATGCCTGAAGGGTTTTGAAAATCGGGTATAGTGTATATGAAAGCCGGAGAAGTATTTTTCTTCTCGAGTTCGTCGACGACCTTTTCCAGAGTGTCTATTTCCATTCCGCCGAAATCCATTTTGATTCCGACCATATTCGCCATGTCGCGCCTGAAAGCCTGTATGGCGCCGAGATAAGACGGCAATTCCATTATGACGGGCGTGTTTTCGTCCAAAAAGAGGCGGGATAATAAATCCAAACCCTGCTGGGAGGAAGAGGTCACGCAGATCTCTTCTTCGGTGGCCTTTTCGCCGAAGTCTGCCATGAATTTGACGAGGGAGGAAAGCATCTCTCCCTCTCCTGGAGTCGGTCCGTATTGCAGGGCGAGATACCCTTTTTCTCTTAAAACCTTTTCGGTTATTTCCGTAATGTCTTTTGTCGGAAAAAGCTTTGAATCCGGGAGGCCTCCGCCAAAGGATATTATGCCGGGTTTTCTCGTCATACTGAGAAGCTCTCTAATTTCCGACCTTTTGATGCTCGAAGAAATCTTTGAAAATCTAAGCGCCATGACCTCTCCTTTTCCTTGTGAGAATTTATTATTATTGATAACCTTTTTTGCGGACGCTTTTTATTTTATCATAAATTGTCTTAAGTTTGTAGAACCAGAATGACACCAGAAAGGAGTTTTTTGGAAATCTCGGTTGGTGAACTTGTAAATTTCGTTTTTTGCGATAACGATCTGGAGTCGAACTTCAAGAGCATGGAAAAAACCAGGGTTGGTGGCGAAATCCACAGAGAACGCCAGGCCAGTATGTCGGAAAGCGGTGATTACGAGTCAGAGAAATATCTGAAACTGGATTTTGTATACGAGGGAAGAGAATTCACCATCAAGGGAAAAGCCGATGGCCTGTTGACGGAAGACGGCATCACAACAGTGGAAGAGATTAAAACGGGCGAGATGTCCGGCAGAGGTGATTATGAAATACAAAAGCATCTCGCGCAGGCTAAATGCTACGCCTTCATGTATTCCAAAATTTACGGCGAGAGTAATATATCAGTCAAACTTGTGTATATAGACGAAGAAAGGAAAATCGAGCAGAAAAAATTTCTTTTCAGCCATTCGGAGCTTGAAAACGACTTTTTTGAGATGTTCGAAAAATACTTCAAGTGGCTTTTGTTTTTGGAGAAAAGAAGAAATGAACGGGACAAATCCCTTTCTGAAGTTAGCTTCCCTCACGATACGTTCAGAAAAGGGCAGGAAGAGATGTTTTTTGCGGTCTTTGAAGCCGTGGAGAACTCAAAGACGCTCTTTGTCAGGGCTCCTACCGGAATAGGAAAGACCGCGGCGACGATTTTCCCCTCTCTTAAATCCCTCGGAGCAGATCACGCCGAAAAGGTTTTTTATCTCACGGCGAAGACTACGACGAGGGAAGTTGCCCAGAACACGCTGAGACTTTTTTCACAAAAAGGGATGTCGCTGAAGAGCGTTTCTATAACGGCGAAGTCAAAGATATGCTTTTTGGGGCTGGATGTATGCGACGTAGATCACTGTCCTTACGCCAAGGGTTATTACGGGAGGGTCAAAACGGCGATTGTCGAAGCTCTGATGAATGAAGACCTGCTGACGAGCGAGGAAATCGAGAAGTACGCGAAGATACACGGTATCTGCCCTTTTGAGTTCTCCCTCGACATATCAAGGCATTGCGACTTTATCGTCTGCGATTACAACTACCTTTTCGATCCCAACGTATTTTTGAGGCGTTATTTTTTGGAAGATTCAGGCGATTTTGTCTTTCTGATTGACGAAGCCCACAACCTTCCTGACAGGGCGAGAGATATGTATTCCGCTCAGCTCAAAAGGTCTATGTTTTCGGAGAAAAAATATCTTCTGTCCGATTATTTAGCGGAGGATTCCTTTGAAGAAGTCGAAAATTTTTTTGAATTGATATTATCTAAAATTCCCGAAGAGGGATTCTGGATTCAGAGCAAACCCCTTGATGAAATTATCCCTGTTCTGCAGTCGTTTTCGGAGTGGATGGCTTTTTGGATGAAAGAAAATTACGGAAAAAAACATTACAATGAGATTTTGAAACTTTATTTTGACGTCCAGACCTACTTGAAAATATTCGATTTATACGGTTCGAACTACGTCACGTATATCAAAGCCGTAGGAAATGACGTAGTGATAAAGCAGTTTTGTCTCGACCCTTCCAGGAATTTGAGAAAAGTTTTGAAAAAAGGGAGGTCGAGCATTTTCTTTTCCGCGACGATGAAACCCATGGAGTATTACAGGGACATTTTAGGCGGAGACGCAAACTCTTTGGAGCTCGAACTCGAATCGCCGTTTCCAGAGGAAAATCTGTCCCTGTGCCTTACGCCTTATATCTCGACAAAGTATTCTTCCAGAAATTTCAGTCTGTCTGAAGTCTGTTCGGTGATCCACGAGACATTTATGTCTAAAAAGGGCAACTACATGGCTTACTTCCCTTCTTACGCGTATCTTGAAAAGGCGATCGAGTCTTTCCGGTTAGAGTATCCGGACGTCAAAATCGCTTGTCAGAGTTCAATGATGACAGAAAAGCAGAGGCAGAGTTTTTTAAACAAATTCTCAAAATCGAGAAAAGAAGGACTTCTTGGGTTCGCTGTGATGGGAGGCGTCTTCTCTGAGGGAATAGACCTTCATGGCGACAGGCTATCCGGAGCCGTTATTGTTGGTGTCGGATTGCCGAAGATTTGTTTTGAGCTCGAGATTGTTAGGGAGTATTTTGAAAGGGAAAGGGAAGCTGGTTTTGACTTTGCCTACACCTACCCGGGGATGAACAAAGTACTTCAAGCAGCCGGAAGGGTTATTAGAACCGAAAACGACAAAGGTGTCATTGTGCTAATCGACGCGAGGTTTTCAAGCGATAAATATCTGTCTCTTTTTCCGAAGGAGTGGTCCAATTACAAAGTTGTGTCGTCTGAGAAAGAACTCCGTACGGTTTTGAAAAGGTTCTGGCAAGGTGAATGATTTTCAGACAAAAAATCCAACCGATGTGATATGCTAATCTCATGAACCCTTTTCTACCCGGTGAAATTGACCTTGTTTTCGCGAAGAAGACCAGACCAGGGGCTCTTCTTTTTGCCGATGTCGTGGGTTTTACCGCTTTAAGCGAAAAATTCAGCGAAAGGGGAATCTCCGGCACCGGCGAACTGACCGAACTTTTGGATTCTTGTTTCGAGTCTATTCTTTCTGTGGTCAGAAAGCACGGCGGCGACATAATCGAGTTTATAGGCGACGCGATATTAGTCAAGTATGAAAATATGGACCAGGCAAAAAAGTGTTCAACCCAAATGATCAAAACAATCAAATCCTTCTCGGACATCGAAACTTCCGCCGGTAAGTTTTCTCTTTCTATGAAAATCGTTCTGGGCAAAGGGAGCTGGAAAGAGCTCATACTCGGAACCCAAGAAAAACTCCTGCTGTTTCTCACAGGAAATATTTTAAAAGAGATGGCGAAGGCGGGAGAAAAAAAGGCTTTGATAAGCTTTGCTAAATCGGCAGAAAGAAGGAAAATGACAAGAAAAACCGACCTGAAGATGAAATTCAGGATAGCGGGAAAAAAGAAGTTTAACCCAAACATCCCTATTGAAATATCCAGAAAAAGTTCTCTCGGCGAATTCAGGTCTGTAGCCTGCGTGTTTTTCCAGATAAAAGGTTACGATGAAGACAACCCGGATTATGAAGACATCAACAGAATAATAGTCATCGCACAGAAAACAGCGGAAAAGTTTGGAGGCTGGTTGAATTGCGTGGACAACGTCCGCAAAAATGGGAGCAGGATACTCGTCCTTTTCGGAGCTCCAACAGCTTACGGGGGTGAGGGTGAAAGGGCGGTTAAATTCGCCATGGAATTGACACGCCTTTGTAATGAATCCGCCCAAATATCTGTCTGTGCGAGCGCCGGGGCAGGGTTTGTCTTCGCGGGGATGATCGGAGATAAAAAGAGGAAAAAGTATTCGGTCATAGGCGATGCCGTAAACACAACTTCAAGGATTCTCGACGGGCTTGAAAAGGGGGCTATTGTCGTCACCGAGGATTTATTCAGGATGACTAAAGACAAAATTCGTTATTCCCGTTTGAAATCCGTCCGGGTGAAAGGCAAAAAATACCCGCTGAAAAGGTACAGACCGGAAAGTGTAATATTTGAAACTCCCGTTTTGGGACGATTTCTTGGAAGAGAAGAAGAAATCAGAAGGGCTCGTGAAATGATTTCAAAGGGCAGTTGCTCGATTATGATAAAAGGCGAACCCGGAATAGGAAAGACGCGATTTCTGGATGAATTGTCGAGGTTTGCCGAGAAAAAAGGTTACAAAACCTTCAAGACCAGAGCCGAGGAAAACAGACCTGCTTTCGAACCATTTGCCGGTCTCGTCCGGGGTATGTGCGCGATTGAAAAAAGCGACGGCGACAGCGAAATCGTCTTCAAGATTAAAAAAACCATAGGAGAGCGATCGGCGGACGATAAAATAAGCTCAGCGGGTGTTTTGTCGGAGATGTTTTTCGGCATAGAATCAGGTGACGAGAGGTTCAAGAAGCTGAACCCTGAAATCCGAAAACAAAATTTAGTCGAAGCTCTTTTGGAGTTGATGAAATCTTTTCAGGGTAAACTCTGTGTTGTATTTGACAGTTTTCAGTGGGTTAAAAAGGAGGATTTTGACGTTTTGGATTTTATCCAGAGCTCTCTCCTTGGTTACTCAAGGGCGGAAGTTTGTTTTTTAATGGCTTCGAGAAAAGACGAATTTCCAGCCACAAATATAAAAGCATTTGAAAATGCGAAAATTGAAATTGGACCCATGAACGAAAACTATTTCAAGATTTTTACCGAAAAACTGCTGGGAGATAAAAAAATCGAAAAGAGCCTTTTGAACACCATCATGGCGAAATCCGACAGAAATCCTTTCTACGCTGAGCAGATACTATTTTATCTTAAAGACAAAAAAATGATTTCGGAAAAAAAAGGAACATGGAGCGCGGAGATAAACTACAAGAATGAAAACTTGCCGGAAAATCTCTTTTCAATAATCGTCTCGAGAATAGAAAAAATCGGAGAAAGCGCCAAGGACTGCCTTAAAGTGGCAAGCGCGGTCGGCATGAATTTCAGAGCCGAGACGCTGGAAAATGTGTTGAAAAAAAGTGTATCAAAAGAAATAAAACTCGGAGTCGAGGCGGGAATTCTGAGCGTGATTGACAGGGGTGAAACTGCTTATTGTTTTACACACGCGCTCTACAAAGACGTACTCTACCAGACAATAATTTCGGAAGAGAAAAAAAATATCCACGGCGCGATAGCCAGGTATTTTGAGAAAAAACTGAACACGAAGACGAGAGAAAACCTTTCTCTTGTATCTATGCATTTCGACCTTTCCGAAAACTGGCGAAAAGCCTATGGTTATATGTTTGATGCCGGTCTTAAATCAGCCGAGAAGTATCTGAACGAAGAGGCGAATTTTCATTTTGAAAGAGCCCTGATAATAGCGAGAGACCACCTGAAATCGAAAACCATGGAAGCGAATGCCGCCAAAGAACTCGCGAATCTATGTTATTACACAGGCGAATACGATAAAAGCCTTCACTGGACGTCCGTTTTTGAAAAATTGTCCCCGAAGAATTCTCTGGTAGGATCAAAAGTAGCCAGATTCAGATCCAGGTGCGCGAGAGGTGAAAAGGAGTTCAGAAAAACCCTTAAATCTTTGGAGAAAAACATCAAAGCCCTGAAAACTTCTTCGCAGATACAAAAGAGGGAGAGGATACAAAATTATATTTCCCAAGCCTTTCTCCACAGAAGTCTATACGAACCCCAAAAAGCTCTTGAGGTGATCGGCCTTGCGGAAAATGAGCTGAAAAAACTCGACAGTCATTTTCTGGACGACAAAATAGAGACAAGCATTCTGCAGGAAAAAGCTTCAGCCATGATTTTCAGTTTCGACTACGCGAACGCGATGAAATATTATGAAGAAGCTTTCAACAAAGCAGTAAAAACTGGAGACAAGATAACTGCCGCCGCTTCAATTTCAAACATAGGTTTTATTCGGCACTACAAGTGTGAATACGAAAAAGCTCTCGAAGAATATCAAAAAGCGGAAGAGATCACTCGTGAAATCGGCGACAACAAGGGGCTTTGTCTTTCTTTGATGAATTTGGGATGCGTTTATAACGACATAAACAAAATTGGCAAATCGATTTTGTGTTTTGAAAAATCTCTCGGTATCGCTCTTGAAATGAATTTTAAAAAGCAGATTATTTTCAACTACATTAACTTAGGCAACAGTTACAACAATATGAGGATTTCAAAAAAAGCGATTGAATTCACCAAAAAAGCTTTGCCCTATGCTTTGGAGCTAAATGATTACGTGGCTTTGGCGAGAATAAACGAAAATTTAGGAAACATCTACAGGAAAAAAGGAGACGTTGAAAAGGCCATTAAGCACTACAACGATGATTTGAAATACCTCGAATTGTCTCAAGACTACAAATGGATGTTTTATGTTTTGGAGAAAATGGCTGATATCGAATTTGATATGATGAATTACAAAAAGTCTCTTGATTACGCGAAGAAAGCTCTGGTTTTGAGCAGAAAACAGGATTATCCCGAGGGGCAGACAGATATTCTGATGTTCATCGCACGCCTCTTTTTGGAAACCGGAAAATACCAGAAAGCAGAAATATACGTAAAAAAAGCTGAAAGCCAGGTCGGTATGTGCAAGGACAAGGAGGTTACAGCTCTATACTACATCAACAGAGCATACTTTGAAGAAAAAAAAAGTAAAACCGAAGGTTTGCCCATAAAGCATGAAGGGGTTGACAGGGTTGAAGAGTTGATGAACAAAGCACTTGAAATAATTGAAGACGTGAAATTTGAAAGTTTGAAACTAGAATATTACTATTCCTGGGGTTTGATCTTCAGAGAAAGAGAACTGTTAAGAGAATCTCTGCAAAACCTAAAAGAGGCCATGAAATTGGCAAAAAAAAGGAATGACGAAGAAAGAAAATTAAAAGTCTATACGCAGATGTATTTGCTGTATAAAAAAACAGACAGCCAGAAAGCGCGTTTTTTCTATGAAAAGGCGAGAAAGGCTTTATTGAAAACCCGAAACTACAAAAGAGTCGAGTGGCTAAAAAATATTTAGACTAAAAAAAGGGCTCGGTCGCTTCGACGTGTAATATTTCGCCGTAAAATACCCTGTGGTAATCCTTTTCCGGGTAGCACTTTGGGATATAGTCGTCGAGAAAATTACCGGGTATCAAGTCCCCCCAATAAATTTTCCTGCATTCAATCGCCAGATCAGCTTCTACAAAAGAAGGAGCAGGAACTTTTTTTGATTTTTCGACGTGAAGCCTCGTCAGAGATATTTTATCGCAGTCCTTGCCTGATTTTGAGCCCAAAAAAGAGAGGTCATTTTGAAACTCTTGGGGAAAAGAGCAAAGCGTAAAGAAGGGATAATTGTTGCAAAAACTCCATGTATGCCTCGTGGGCCTCACGAATATCTGCGCGAAAGGCTTGTTCCATACGGTTCCGAAACTGCCCCAGCCGACGGTCATAGTGTTAAAATTATCTTCGTCGCCGCATGTGAGAAGAAGCCATGTTTTTTGCCATATGTTGAAGATTTTCAAAGACAATTTTTCTATAGCAGTTTCTTTTCGTTTCATAATTCTCCCGCTGTCAAACTTTCCTTTGAAATGCTATCATGATAAGACATGTTAAAAAAGGAAAAGATAGTCCAGATTTCGTTTTTTTTGTTTTTTCTCAGAAAAATGCTCATGCCTTTTGAAGCTTCAATCCATGAAAACATCAAACCCGAGACGCCCCACCAGATTGAAATAATCAACGGAACATTTCTTGGAGGAGAAGGCCGGAATTACTACGGCGAGAATCCTCCAGACAGACTTGACGTTATATGGAAGACTGTCCTCGGAACAGGGACTACGAGAGTTGGATCGAGCGGAGAGAGGAGATGGAGCGGAAGCGGATGGACGGGTCAACCTCTCATGGTTAAACACGGAGAGACATACTACATAATTCAAGGTGCTTTCGACCACAACCTGAAAAAAATCAGGGCTGAAACAGGAGAACTGGTCTGGCAATACAGATTCGACGACGTCATAAAAGGAACAGGGACGGTTGTTTTGATGCCTTGGATCGGAGACAGTGTGAATTCGGTCTTCATTGTTCAGGGGAGCAGGCTGGGGACGAGTAACAGCCTCCAATCTTCTATTGTACCAAGCCTGAGAGCGGTTTCATTTTTTACCGGGGAAGAACTCTGGCGATTCAACGTGAAGAGAACAGATAGCTACAGCAGAGACGCGGATGGATCAGGCATTATGATAGACAGTTTGTTTTATATAGGTCTTGAAAACGGAATTTTCACAGTTTTGAATCCGGACCCTACCCGCCTTGAAACACGAGACGGAATCCCGCAGCCTCAAATCGTAAAAGAGATTTTTTTGTATGAAGAATCTGACAGGCAGAAACACGGAGGTAATCTCGTTGTAGAATCATCGGTCTCGAGAATAGGCAAAACTCTGTATATCTGCGCCGGATCAGGACATGTCTATGGAATTGACGTTGAAAGCAAGGAAATAGTCTGGGATTATTTCATAGGCTCCGACATAGATGCTTCTCCTGTGGTCACTTATGATTCATGCCTTCTGGTTTCTATTGAAAAACAATATATACCCGGAAAAGGGGGTGTTTTCAAACTTGACCCTTCCAAGCCCCCGGATTCCTCTGTCGTTTGGTTTTTTCCCACCGGAAATAAAAATTTCGCCGACTGGAGAGGAGGGGTCGTGGGTTCCTGCGCTGTAAACGACAGATACAGGTCTTACGGTTATCCAGCTTTAGCAGCCTTTACGGGTATTGACGGCAATGTTTATGTCGTCCAGCACGATTCACTTGATCCTGAGGGTAAAAAGGCTGTCAGCCCTGATGGGTTTGCAGAATTCCCCCTTCCGAAAATAGTATTCTCAGATTACATCGGGCCGAGCATCGCCACGCCGCTGCTGTTTGAAAGTAAATTGATAGTCCCTTCATACAACGGGCTTTTTCTGTATTCCTGGACCCCGAACCTAAATTTCTTTCTTTTGGACAAGTTCACGACCGGTTTTGAATCTACGCCTTTTGTCTGGGACAGAAGAATATATATCGGCTCGCGTGACGGATACCTTTACTGTTTCGGGGAGAACTGATAAACAAACTGGAACCAGTGATGCGACATGCCTGAATTCAACCTTGAGTTTATAAAGCACAATGGAATGGATGAGTGGCTAATTGAACAGGGAAAAAAATGGACATGAGGCTTTTGCGGAGAGACTCAAAAACAACCAACGGGTCATGAACGAACCGAGGGGAAGGTTTCGTTCCTGGAGAAAGCACATTCTGTTCAACTGACGAATAAAATGAATTTGACCTTAGACGAAATACTTCAAAAGATACCGGATATGGAGAATAAATCCAGTGAAAGCACGCTTGTGTATCACTCGCCAGATGAAGACGATTTGGATTTCTACATCGAACTTTGCGAGTTTTTCAGGAACTCCGATGATTTAAGCCAGCAAAAAGTATTTGATTGCCTTAGCGAAAAAAAAGGAATCCTCAACACACTGCTGGGAATGATTTTCGAATCAGCTGAGAATCTAAAAAAGGAGAAAGACGTCTTCTGGCTTAAGACAGGGTTGACCGCGGCGGAGATTAATGGGAACAGGCTGGATCCGAGAGATTTTCTTCTTGCTCTGGCCGAACTCTACGTTTCTGCAATAAAAGCCGGCATCAACCCGGACAGTTTTTTTGACGCGGCAAAAAAGGCGGTTCCGAAGAATTTCAAGGATTATCCGGTTGTAAAAAACAGGGTAGGCGGTTAAGATAAATTTTTAACCCTTTTAAAAGACTGAAGAACCAGGAAAAACGGAGGGTAAATGAAAGCTTCATCGCATTGGCTGGAAAAGTATAAAACAAAAATTGATGACGGAAGAGGGCACGAAATCCTGTCTGACCAGACCCCCGATTACGGAGGAGACGACACTGGTCCCACGCCTCTTGACCTTGTGGTAATGGGTTTAGCCGGATGTGTTAATGTCCTGTATGTTATGGTCGCTCAGAAAATGAGGCTCAAATATAAGACTTTACAGGTCGATGTGGAAGCAGATAAACCAAAAGAAGCCAGGACTATTGAAAGGGCAAGGATCGTTTTGAAAATCAATACAGCAGAAGACGATAGTAAAGTGCAAAAATGCCTTGAGCAAGCTGAAGCAATGTGCCCTATCGGAGCTATTTTTCAAATGGCTGGAATTGAAATTAAGAGCAGGTTCGAAAAGGTTGGATAAAGCGGTTTTTATGATAAAAAAAACAAGCCGAACCCAAGGTTTTAAACTTTCTGTGTTGTTCTATCCTTTTTTTCCGTTTCTCGGATTATTTTTTGGAGTTTCCGTGACGAGTATTGCCGTATTTAACACGTTTTCTTGGGCGGTAGTTGTATCCGCTTTTGTCGCATTAGGGTTTTTACTCCATTTTTATTTTTTCAAATGCCTTAGAGCTAATATTTTTTACCTTGAAAATTCTTCTGTCACAGCGGCCTACATTCTCTATGCCTTGGTCATATCCCTGCTTTTTAAGACGATTTTTATCCATAACTTGATACTGTCTTTTGTCGCCGGAGTTTTTATACGGAGAAGAAAAGAATTTTTTGGAGAGAGTTTTTCGCCTGTCTGGGATGGTCTGAAAACTTGTTCGCTGACTTTGCCGGTGTCTTTTGTAAGTTATGCAGTATATAGAAGCTCTTTGTCTGGAAGGTTTACGATGTTTCCGGACTATACCCCTGAAGGCATTTTCCTCTCTTCAGGCGACTATCTTTGGACTGCCGTTGTTCTTTCAGCTTTGTTTTCTCTTACGGCAGCTCTGACACTCTCGGGGTTGTTTTTTTTCACCGGGAGAGAGCCGGTTGACCCAGAAAAAATTTAGGATTAAGATATAACTAAGAATCTAAATCAGTATAAATCAAGCCTAAAAATAACAGGAGGAATCCTGAATAAAAGAGATGGTATTTCGATTATATTGAACGAGACTTCTTCCTCGGTTTTGAAACGTATCTGGGAAACCGCGCCGGTTTTCATGAATATTCTCAAAAATTCGGTCACTTTAGAAGACGCTCGAACAGGTGTTTTGAATTTTCTAAATGAAAAGGAAGATGTTCTTGAAAATGTGCATTCTGAAAAGGTCTACCAGAATTTTCACGTACTCGAAATAGAAAACGCTAAAGAATGCATAAAAGCCCTTAAAAACATTTTCCGCACAAAAAACGAACAGATCTCTGAATTTTCCGCGCTGAACCTTTTATACAGGATGGCGGTAGGAGAGACAAAAGACATAGAAAAAGTCAATCAGGCGTTTTTAGTTGAATTTCTATATCTTTTAAAAGGAGTCAATTTCCAATCCGGCATTTACGATGAAATATACACCAAAACTCAAGACCCGGAAAAGAAAGTAAAATCGAGAATGCACAAGCTCGATGTGTTTGCAAGACAAATGAGGGATGGTTTTGAAAGGTTCAAGACGGGTATGGACGATGATGTCGTTGAAAATCGGAAAATCATGAAAAGGAGAATTTTAAAATATTTCAACAGTTCGGAGGAAGACTGGAAAAATTATAAATGGCATCTGTCCAGGGTTATTAAAACCACCGAAAACCTCGTCAAATTAGTCGATTTGAGTTTGGATGAGTTTGAAGGCGTGGAGATGGCCGTCAAAAACGGAATCCCTTTTCAAATCACTCCCTATTACTTGTCTTTGTTCAATCCGTCGGGCAGGCAGGATTATGACAGGACAGTCAGGGCTCAGGTTCTGCCCACGGTGTTTTTCTGCAGAAAAATGATCGAGAACATTGAAGGTTCTGTCGATATGGATTTTATGGGAGAAAAACATACTTCTCCGATATCCGGTGTGACAAGGCGATATCCGAATATCGTCATACTGAAACCTTTTGATTCGTGCCCTCAGATCTGCGTGTATTGCCAGAGGAATTGGGAGATCAAAAACCTCGGCGAAGTCATTTTTTCACATGAAAAAAACGAAATGGCGGTCAAATGGATAGCTGACAATCCAAGCGTAACAGAAGTCCTGATAACGGGTGGGGACCCTCTTACACTGCCCAACTCATACTTAAACAGACTCGTAGGGCAAGTTGCAAAGATTGAGCACGTGGAGAGGATCAGAATAGGGACGAGAACTCCTGTCACCATTCCCTTCAGGATTAACGACGGTTTTTTGGAGATATTGAAGAAGTATCATGAACCGGGTAAACTTGAGATCTGCGTTGTAACCCACATAGAAAGTCCAATAGAATTAACTGAAGATGTCCTTGAAGCTGTGACAAAAATCAGAAAAGCGGGGATTGGCGTCTACAACCAGCAGGTTTTTACTTATTACACGAGCAAAAAATTCGAGACTGCTTTTCTCAGGAAAAATCTGAAACTTTTTGGTATAGACCCCTACTACACTTTCAACACAAAAGGCAAGGAAGAAACAGGTGAATTTATGGTACCGATAGCGAGAATCCAGCAGGAAAGGAAAGAGGAAGCAAGACTTCTACCAGGGCTTGTCAGGACAGACGAACCTGTTTTCAACATACCTTCACTCGGTAAATCGCATCTCAGGGCCGGGCAGGACCATGAATTGATAGGGATAATGCCCAACGGCAGAAGAGTTTTCAGGTTTTATCCCTGGGAGATGAAGATATCCCTCGCTGACGACTACATATACACCGATGTAAGCATATACGACTACATGAAAAGGCTTCAGAGAGACGGGGAAGATGTCGAAGACTACAAGACGATTTGGTATTATTTCTAAAAAAATTCTAAAAATTACAAATTTACCATTTTTGGGGTGTAAAATTCTGGAGGAATAATGAAAAGGTTTGCAGGATTCCTGTGTTTTTGTGCTGTTTTAGGTTGCACGAGTTCGACAAGCCCTGGAGGCAACTCGAAAATATTTTTCGGATGGGCTGGGGGTGTACCTGACGGTGACAGCTCCGCGGTGGTTATTAGAACTGCGAACGGCGGTGAACCGTGGACAAGATGCGGTGAACACGGAGAAATACCTCCTGTTTACATAAACGGAATCGAAGCTCTGGATTTGTCCACTGTGTGGATAGTCGGCGGCTTGTGGGGAGGGTATGGACTAGTGATGATGTCTGAAAACGGAGGTTCAACATGGGAGAGAAAAGGAAACTCTCAGATTTTTCCGAATGTAGAAGCTGGTTGCATATTTTCTCTCGATAGAAACCGCTGTTGGTGCGGCGGAGATAGCGGCATGATATATTCGACTTCAGACGCGGGCAATACATGGATTCAGAAAAATGACTCCCAGGGAAAGGAATTCCTTCTTAGCGGAATCAAAGTTTTCAACGACGAAGTTGTGTGGATTGTCGGAGGAACAGCCATAGGAAAAAACCAAGGTGTTATACTTAGAACAACAGATGCAGGCCTTACATGGCAAAGACAAGGCCAAGGGACGGAAGTTGACAGTCATTACCTTATAACGATTTCCGCGCCTGACACTTCCTGTGCATGGGCTGTAGGAAACGGGTATATTGTAATGAGGACGACCGACGGAGGGCAGACTTGGTTGAACGTATCGCCATTACCATCATCCGGCAACGACGCAAACGGCGTGGTCGCTTTTGATAAGAATAACGCATGGGTGGTGATGGACTACAACAATGTTTTTCGGACCACTGACGGAGGCCAGACATGGGATCAGCAGGATGTTCCGGTGACAGACCAGTTCATAACGAGAATTTCGGTTGTTGACAAAAACACAGCTTGGGCGGTCGGAAGTCAGAGCAACGCTCCATTCAACCACGGGGCAATTCTACACACAACCGACGGAGGCAGTACTTGGGTAGAGCAGACAAACCCAGTCCCGAAAAACCTCTACTGCGTGTCTTTTTACGGTGAAATCCGCTGACAGAAAATAGTGTTTTCAGTTTGTGCCGTTTCAAATTCGTCTGGAGAACTTATCAGAAAAGAGTTCTCGACGAACTTTACGGACACATGGAAGACGACAGCCTTCATGTTGTCGCCGCTCCGGGATCAGGTAAAACCGTCCTCGGAATTGAGACTATCATAAAACTCGGTAAGCCGGCTCTTGTGCTTTCCCCTACATTGACTATAAGGGACCAGTGGATAGATAGGTTTGCGGATCTTTTTCTAAAAGACCCGGAAGAAGTCCAAAAATTGGTTTCAAAGAATCTTGCTGAACCAAAACCTTTGACATCAGAGACATACCAGTCCCTGCATTCTTTCATTAAAGAAAACAAAACGAGAAACATTCCGGAAAATTATTTTGAAACTCTCGTTCTCGACGAAGCGCATCATCTAAGGACCTCATGGTGGAAAAGCCTTCTCAATTTCAAAGAAAAGATGAAAAAATGCAGGATAATAGCTCTTACGGCCACACCGCCATACGATGTCACTTATTTCGAATGGGAGAGGTATACACGACTCTGCGGGCCTATAGACTCCGAGATATCCGTTCCGGAACTTGTCAAAAACGGAGACCTCTGCGCCCATCAAGATTACATTTACCTTTCCAAGCCGGACCAAAGCCAACTGAAAAAGCTTCTCGACTACAAAGAGAAAATCAGGGAGTTGACAGACAGGATTCTGAATGACCAAAATTTTGCCAAACATGCCGCTTCCCATCCCTGGATAGCGGATTTTGAAAGGAACATGTCCGAATCACTGGGTCAACCCCGGTATCTCACATCAATGCTTGTATATCTCGAGAAACATAAATCAACAAGCACCTCAAAGTCATTAAACCTGGATAATGCCGTGAAAATTCTGACAGGAGGAAAAGGAGGACTGCCAGGATTCAACCTGAAATGGTTTGAAATTTTTCTCAATTTCGTGTTTTACGAGGATAAAACAAATCATTTTTCCAAATATGAAGCGGTTCTGGAGTTAAAAAAAGAACTCGAAAGGTTGGGGGTGATTGAAAAGAAAAAAATCTTTTTGTCGAATAACCCGAAGATAAAAAAGATGCTTGTAAAAAATCCGAGTAAACTCTCGAGTATAGCAGACATAGTACAAATGGAATACAGAGGGCTTGAGAATAAACTGCGTATGGTGATTTTGACCGATTTTATATGCCTTTCCTATCTACCGAGAACACAGGATGATAAGCCTTCTCTCGTCAAAATTGGCGTTGTTCCAATATTTGAAACTCTCAGGCGAGTAGGTGAAATCGGATTGAAAACGGGTGTTCTTTGCGGAAAACTCGTCCTCTTTCCAGGGGTTGCATCACCCGCGGTAATTCATTTTCTAGAAAAGGAGGGGGTCGAAGACGCCAGATCGAAAATACGCCCCGCGGCGTTCGACGAAAGATTTGTCGAGCTCAAACTTGAAGGGAAGACAAAAGAACTTTCAGTTAAAGCCATGACAAAAATTTTCAAAGAAGGGCACATAAATGTTATCGTTGGAACACAATCTCTTTTGGGGGAAGGATGGGATGCCCCTTGCATCAACACAATTGTGCTCGCAAGTTATGTCGGTTCCTATATGCTATCAAACCAAATGAGGGGAAGAGCGATAAGAATAAACCCTGAAAACCCGGGAAAGACAGCAAATATTTGGCATCTGGCATGTTTGGACCCTACTTCCGAGGATTTTGGGGAGGATTTTACAACCCTTGAAAGGCGTTTTTTGTCTTTCACTGGCGTAGCCATGGACAAACCCTTGATAAGAAACGGCATAAAGAGAATGGCGCTGGATGATTTCGATTTAAAAAACCGCGGGTATGAACTATACAACGGTTTTTGCCTAAAAAAAGCTCTTGAAAGGGATAGTCTTGAAAACAGGTGGAAAGAAGCTCTCGAATCGGGAACTTCTCTGGAAGAGGGGCTTTCTCTGAAAAAAGATTGGCGGAAGGTGGCTGGGCTGAAAAGTATTATACTATCCGAAACTATCAGAGCATTGTTTTTTCAAGGGGTCGGCTTTGGAATTTTCTTTTTTCTTCTCATAATCAGAGATTTTCTGTATTCAAGACACATTTCCCCACCCTTTTGTTTTGGTGTGGTTTTATTTGGGATTGTTGTCTCCGCGTTGTTTTCGTCATATTATTTTGTAAAAGCGTTTGTTCTTTTTATAAAGCATGGCAGCCTTGAAAAGAATATGTGTCAAGTTGGTAAATGCGTTTTGGAAACTTTGAGGGGAGAAGGTTTTGTGAAAACCCCTTTTTCAAAAATTCAAATCAGCGCTCAGGAGGAGTTCGGAGAGGTTGTCCTGACAATGAAAGGGGCCACTCTTTACGAGAAAACTTTGTTTTTCAACTGTATGGAAGAGATATTCGGTGTTGTTAAAAATCCGAGATACTTGTTGGTGAGAAGGTCTGATTTCACGGGATTATTGTCTTTTTTAAGCAAGAGGTTTAAGAAAACAGATTTTCACAACGTCCCGGAAATATTCGGTAAAAATAAAACTTTAGCCAAAAAATATGCCAAAAATTGGTCGAAAAGAATAGGTAAAGCCTTTGTTTTCTACACGAGAAACGAAAGAGGGAGAATGCTTTTACTCAAAGCAAGGGAGTATGCCCCTTCATCTGATAAAACGCCGGAAAGCCGGCGCGTAAACAGGTGGGTGTGAGGAAGATAATTCACATAGACATGGACGCGTATTACGCGGCGATAGAGCAGAGGGACGATCCTTCGCTGAGAGGAAAGCCTGTCATAGTCGGAGGTACTCCGGGGACGAGGAGCGTGGTTTCGACCTGTTCCTACGAAGCCCGGAAATTCGGGGTCAGATCGGCAATGCCGTCAAACACCGCCAAAAGACTTTGCCCTCAGGGAATTTTTGTACTTCCGAGGTTCAGAGTCTATGAAAAGGTGTCAAGGCAGATAAGGGAAATCTTCAGGGAGTACACCGACCTCGTAGAACCCATGTCTTTGGACGAGGCGTACCTCGACGTCACCCATAATAAGAAGGAGATTTCGTCGGCGACGATCATAGCCAGAGAAATCAAGAAAAAGATACACAGTAAGACGAGCCTGACGGCATCAGCGGGGGTTTCTTACAACAAATTTCTGGCAAAAGTCGCGTCTGATTTCAAGAAACCCGACGGACTTACAGTTGTGCCTCCGGGTAAAGCCGAAAAGTTTCTGGAAAACCTCGACATAAGGAAGTTTTACGGAGTCGGTGTGGCAACTGAAAATCGCATGAGAAAACTGGGAATAAACAATGGCGCAGACCTGAAAAAAAGAACCCTCGAAGAACTGAAGGAAAATTTCGGTAAAGCCGGAATTTATTACTACGAAATAGTCCGGGGAATAGACGAAAGACCTGTTATAAATGAATGGGAAAGGAAATCCTACGGAAGCGAGACGACTTACGAGAAGGACCTGACCGATATGGACCAAATCGCCGCGGAGATGGAGAGGCTTTCAGAAAAGGTTTTCAACGGAACAGAGAAAGAAAACCTCAAGGGAAAAACGGTGACCGTTAAGGTCAGATACGGCGATTTTACTACGCTTACAAGAAGCCTGACGAGGGAGGATGCTGTCGATTCGAGCGAGGATATTGTAAAAACAGCGCTTTTTTTACTTCGTAAAACCGAAGCCGGAAAAAGAAGCATCAGGCTCCTCGGGGTTACGCTTTCGAATTTCTATTCAGATGAAAAAATTATGACAGAG
>JAFGON010000025.1 GCA_016926475.1 candidate division WOR-3 bacterium
CTCTGTAACGGCTTAAATCCACTTTTTCAAATTCCAAGCTTTTTAGTTTTTGAACAACTTCCTCCCTGTCTTCTTTTTTCCATATAACGAGAACAGAATTCTGTCTTGAATTTTTTTGGACAGTCTGAGAAACACCGGGAGAGATATCTGGGTTTTCGTATTTGGAAGGGATGTATCCAGCTGAGGTCTCGTAAAAAATACCGCTAGTGATTTCTTCCAGCGGTTTGTCCATGTCTCTCCAATTTTCCAGAAGATCCAAGCTCTCTCTTGCCTTTTCCTCTCTGTCTTTGAGAGAAGACATCCTCTCTTCAATATCACGGACCTGAAGGACGACATCTTTATAGTCAAAATCTTCGACGATTTTTAAAAGCTCTTTTGTCTTAAGGACAAGTTTTTCCCCGACGACGCTCTGGAGAAAGCTTTTCGGGACACTGTATTTATCCAAAAAGCTCTCGGCGCTTTTTATTTCCGAAAGAATATTTGAAGAGTCTTTGGTTCGTGTTTCATCTTTGTAGTCTCCAAGAGCTTCTTTGACTTTAACGGAAACTTCATCTTCTATTTGAATAATTCCGAGCGCTTGCAGTCTTTTTAGATAAGTTTCCTCTTGGGCTGTGGATCCTACAATCCTGACTTTTGACATGAGTTCAATGCTCAATCAAAACCCCACCTCTTTTAAAATTTTCTCTACTGCTTTTGACGAATTATTCTTGGAAGAACTCCTGATGTTTTTTATTTCATTTTCGAATTTTATCCTCATGTTGGAGATTGTCTTTTGTGATTCTTCTTCGGCAGTTTTGAGAGATTCTTCAAGTCTTTTTTTATAAGACCCTTGAATTTTCTTTATCTCGTTTCTGACCTCTTCTTCAGCTTCGATTATTTTTTTGTCAGCTTTGTTCTGCGCTTCAGAGATTATTTTTTCCGCTTTTTCCTCTGATTCTTTTATCTTTTGAATTATGTCAATAGCCATTAAACCTCCTCAAAACGAAAAATTTAATATGGAAACACAGAAATAAAAATATTATCAGAATTGTCGGAATACTTCAAACAAAATTGCTGTAGATTTTGCCGGGATATGTTGTTATACATAGAAAATGGCAATTTTAGTATTTTCGCTGATAGTCTCCGTTGTATTTCCGGGATACCGAATAGCGCAAATACGCCGAGTTTCCAGTGATACTATCCTCGTCGTGACCTCTGAAAACGGAGCATGGAAGGGCTGTTCTCCGGAATCTCTTTCTATTGTAAACGGAACAGAAGATTTTTTTCTCACCGACGGCGTCAAGTTTGGCGACTATTACGTTTTCTCCACCTGCGGTTCGGGAATGCTTTTGATAGGAAGAAGTTGGTCGGAAAGATGGGGATTTTCAAAAATGGGTCCTAACAGGCAGTATTGTTCGTCAATGGAATTTTATCTGGGTAAACTTATCGCGGGTTTTTCAGACGGTCTCTGTGAAACCCTAAGATCCGGCATAAAACCGTGGGATTTTTTTCAAAGGGGAAAAGCTTCCTATACTTTAGATATAGCCGTAAACGGCGAATTATCCTCGACTTCAAATCTCTCAGGCGTTTTTTTCATCAGATCAAACGGCCAGGCTGAAAACCTTCTTTTCCCGGACTCATTATCGCACAACAAAAATCTTTTTTTCCTCTCTGAATCGCTTCTCGTGGGAACCGATTCAGCAATATGGCTTTTCGACGGTTTTTTATGGCATCTAGTAGGTAAAACCCCGCCTGTTTACTGTTTTTATGTGGATTCCGCCTATATCTGGGTCGGCACCTTCAAAGGCGTAGAAATATACGACAGAAAATACTTGAGAAAAATATTCGAATACGGGAATTGTCCTGTTTACTCAATATGCAACTTCAAAGGAAAATGGCTTTTTGGCACACCCCTTGGCTTGTTTTCCGATTCTCTTCCGAGCTCAGAGCAGGCAGAAAATGAAATCGTCAATACTTTCAGGGAATACCCCCACCCCTTTATAGACCCTCCTTTTCCCGCGGGTTTCAACATTTCACCTGATCAGACTTATCTCTTTGCATCGACTTTTGACGGCAAACTCAGAATTCATAAAGGTATCGATTTCAACAACCCCGCTTACACTCCCATAACAGCAGGTTTCGACGGCGAAGTAGTATCCGCGGGAACTTCATCCACGGGGGCAAACTACATCACAGTGAGGTATTTCAATCACCCCGACGAATTCGGAGCGATTTTCATGCACGCCCATCTGGCAGAGCTTTCAAGCCTGGGAAAAGGCGATAACTTCAGGGCAAAAGACACTTTAGGTTACGTTGGCCGCACCGGAAGAGCGACAAACGACCATCTACATCTCGAGGCAAGAATAGACAACCACGGTTCCTATTTTTCCGTGAACCCTTTAATTTGGATAAAACCCGGAGAGGGAACAGGGGCGGTGGCTGGAATCATAACCGAAAACGGAGTTCTTCTCGAAGGGGCTAAAATCTACGGCGTTTTCAAACCCGACAACGTCGAAACTCCATTTATTTACGCTGAAACTTACCCCAGAGGCATTATCAGCGACCCTGAACTCGGCGAGAATTTTTTCATAGACGGAGTTTTACCTGGTTTTTACGAAATAAACATCAAACACACGGGCAGAGAGTCACAAAAATGGACATTAGAAGTCCGACAGGGTTTGATAAGCTGGGTGGAAATCGATGTCTCCCTTTGAAAGAACTTTAAAAATTCTGGGGAATATCCCACGTAGTTCCTTCTGCGTTTCGTTTGAGCGCCCACCGGGAAAGACAGTTTTAGCTGTCAATCAAAATAAGTTGATGCACAGCGCGAGCTTGATGAAACTTCCAGTCATGGCGGCTTTGTTTTCATCGGAAAACGAAGGTTCAATAACTCTATCTTCCTTGGTAAGGCCAAAAAACACCTTCGAAAGCCATATAGCCGGTAAAACCTTTTCGGTCGAAAATACTCTTGAAGACAGGCAGTATTCACTGTTTGAATTGACTGAAAAAATGATCGTCAACTCAGACAACCAGGCGACATGCATTTTGATGGAAAATCTGCCTCTGTCGAGGATAAACCGTGAAGCTTATCAATGGGGCATGAAAAAGACTAAAATTCTGAGAAAAGTAATGGACATTCCCGCTCACGAAAAGGGAATCGACAACCTGACAACAGCATCTGATGTCTGCAGTTTTTACAGAAAACTCCTCTCAGGTGAAGGCATTACAGAATACGCGCGAAAGACGATGATAGATTTTCTTGTTTCCGCCAAACACTTGGGCAGAATCCCTGTAAGTATTACGAATAAATGGCAGACAGCTCATAAGACGGGGACAGTAACCGGTAAGGTTTATGAAAGCGGAATTGTATTTTCAGAACCACCAACTATTTTCGCTGTCATGGTTTGCAATAAGAACATGAGCGGTGGAGAAACTGCAATAAAAGATATTTTGGAGAGTTTTTTCCTTGAATAAACGGATTAATTTTCTTTTAAATCGAATTTTTTGAGCTTCAAGACCTTTATATCTTCCCCCTCGCAAAAACGTTCAACAAGTTGTTTGTCTTCTTCAGGGAAAAACCCGTTTTTAAGCGATATATTCATTATCACTACGTAATAAGGTTCGTGGTTTAATTTGCAAAGATTGACTTCGTATTTTCGGAGTATAATGCCCGCGCACTTCATCAGCAGTTCTTTTTCTTTGGTAGCCATTGAAACAATTACATTGTCCGATTTTGATTTTCCCTCCCTGTCAATTTCCTCTATCACACTTGCTCTTTTTTGGATTGATTCCTTTGCTAGGTTTAGAGCGTCTATGCCTGCTTTAATCTCCTGGGCGAGAATCTCAACAGGGGTTTCAAATCTATGGAATCCCTCGATGGAAAAATATATTTCATAGACAAGATTTTGATCGTAACCAACGAGATAATTTTTTACTTCCATAAGTTTTGAAACAAAAACATTCTGCATTCCTTCAGTAAAGTCTCTGTACGACTCAAAAGTTTCGCTGAAATATTCCTTTAGTCTTTTGTATGCTTCTTCTTCCGATACAAAAACGTCGAGGTCGCATTGAAGATCGAACATAAAGACGCAGATGTCACCGTAATTTTTCGCGGGTATGAAATTGGTGACGAAAAATCCTGGGATTTTTTCTATATCCTCGATGAATTTTATCTCGAATTCTTTTGTAATGCAGGATTTGGAGTCAACCATGACGATTTTAAAATGAACTGAAAATTCGTTTGAGAACACCATCGAAACATATATTTGTGATGTTTTCGAATTTCCAAACTCTTTTACGAGGAGCGGTATTATTGCTCTTGAATAATGTTCCTGCCCTCCGGCGAGATAATTCTTAAAATTCATGTAATTTGATGAAGGAAGCTTGCTCAGGGCTTTCATCATATTTTTTTTCAACCTTTCCAAATCATCTCCGACGTAGAAATTGCCATCAGAACTGCTTATTTCAAGTCTGATTACTTTTATTCCGTCTTTTGTTATGAAAGTCTTGTCAAATTTTCTCTGCGCTTTCTGAACGGATTGATCAATCCTGAGTAAAATGTCATCCAAGGTCAAATTCTGCTGAAAAGCCGCGGCTGTGATGCATGTCAACTCTTCTCTGTTGGTGGTCAGGTTTTCGACGGATAAAGCGCCTTGCTCCGTCTCTCTGACCCTGTTCACCAATTGAAAATTAATAAGTATCTGATCCCCGATCTGTTTTGTCGTCCTCTCTCTGAGATACTCAGTTGAACGGCTGGCGAAGAATTTAGCTATTTCACCTTCCGGAGCCGTAATTTTCTTCTTTACTTCTTCCCTGTCCTTTAACTTTTCTTCGAGATATTGAACAACTCTCGCCATCATTTCTACTTTTCCTGATTCCGAAGCTACAAGGGCTGTAGTGCCGGTCATGCCCCAGGAAGCGAAATTCAGCGTTCTTGTGATGCTGTCTTTTTCTTCAAAAAGGGCTTTTCTCAGTTCACCGTCTTCCGGTTTTATGTACATCAATATCAAGCCGACATTTTCGGTCTTGTCGTCATCTGGTATGTCGACGACAAAAGCCGCGAGCCTCGTAATGTTGAATTTTCGGGAATGTATAACTCCAACACACGCTTCCGACATACCCGCCCAGTCGCTTGAAGCGACGCAAAAAACGACTCCAATCTTTTTTTCTTCCTCAAAAACATCTTTGGATACGACAAAGGTAGCAGTTGAAGCTTTGTCCCATGAATAGAGCGTTTCAGAAACCAAATCCCACATAACTCTCGTGGGAAATTCATCTTCGGATTTCGATATAATTTTTTTCGCTCTAATTACAAAGTCTTCCGGGACAATGCTTTCTTTTTCAAACCGTATATTCATAAAATTCTTTAATGAGTCATGGCATAGCTTATAATATTTATGCCCATTTTGAAAGCCTGTTCTCTTATTTCTTCAGGATCACGATACACTCTGAAATCAACCCAGCCGTCTGATATATTGCTTTCGTAGGTATAGAATAGACACAATCTGCCATCCATTTCTATGCCCCAACCTTCAGGATCTTTTCCGTCGTGCATGTGGATTTTGGGCAACCCCAAGGTAAAACAGTATGGCCATCTGTAAATAATGTGGTCCAAAGGTATCCTCTCAAATTCCAAATCGGGAAAAGTCTCGGAGATAAAATCCCTCACATCCTTATCAAACCCATAATCGTCATCAATATATATGAACCCGCCTTGTTCTAAGTAGCTTCTGAAAGCCGCCTTCTCCTCTTCGGAAACCTCCAAACCGCCGTGACCTGTCATAAAAACCATTCGCGTTCGTTCTTTAAGAGCGTCTTCTATGTTTAGAGATATTTCAAGAGTTGATAAATCCAAGCTTAACCTTTCGTTAGCCTCTGCAATCAAATTAACTAAGCATGAAGGGTTGTTGTACCAATCTCCGCCTCTGTATTGCAGCCTTGCAATTTGGGGGCTGTTTAAGACGCTTGTAAAAATGAAAATTAGAAGAGACTGAATCATAAACTGAAATTAATCGTTTTGTCTTCATCTATGAAAACGTCTTGTCCTGATTTCTTCTTTTTCGCGTTATTCTTTTCCGTGAGATAATTTTCCAGTTCCTTTTTCCTTTTTTCCAGATTTTCCACCGTTTGAGTGAGTTCAGACACCTTCTTTTTTATTTCGCCAATGTCCGATTGTGCCGTTTCAGCGTCTCCAAAAGTTATCGGTTCATAATCTTTAGAGGTTTGAACGTCTGGGTATGATTCAATTTTGCTTCTCAAATCAGAAAGTTCTTCAGAGAGGATAGAATTTTGGTTTTTTAGATTTTCTATTGTCTCTTCAAACCTCCTTCGGTCTGAATCCTCAAATTCTTTTATGCTTTCAGAAGGAACTTTCGACTCTAGATTTTTTCTGTATTTATTCAGCTCTTCACAATCATTTTCCAATTTGGTTTTTTGAAGAGTCAAGTATTCATTCTGTTTTTTTATTTTTGAAAGACTTCTCATTCCCTCTTCTACGCCCTTTTCGATTTCTTTTTTCTTGTTCATTGTTTCGGAAATCGTGAAAAGAAGCTTTGTGTTGTTGTCTTTTGCCCCGTTTATTGATTTCTCAATCAAGTTCAGTTCATCGAGAGTTGATCTTTTTTTCTTTCCGAGTATGTCTATTTCTTCCTTCAATACTGCTATATTTTTTTGCGATAGTTGATATGACTCTTTTTCAGAGTTGTATTTGTTTCGCAATTTAGCAGTCTCAGAACGAATATCCTCGCTTTCTTTTTTCAATTTTTCATTTTCCAGCCTTATCTGTTTAAGCATTTCCGTAATCTCTGCTAAATCGTCGGATATAATGTTTTTAGTCTCAAACATGGAGCTTCTTTCTCTCTTAAACATCTCCATGTATCCTGAAAGAGTTTCCATTTTCCCGTATATTGAATTCATGGAATCAGATATGCCTTTTTGTTCGAACCTTATTTCATTTATTTTTTCAAAATAAGATTTCATCTCTTTAGAAATTGAACCAGTTTTTAAC
>JAFGON010000026.1 GCA_016926475.1 candidate division WOR-3 bacterium
ATAGCTCCGGGTTCAAGAGCGAGAGAGTGATTTTTCTCTATCGTGCTGAAACCGGCTATTCCCGGCAGAAAAGATTTTCTTCCGCCGGTGAAACCCGCGAAATAATGTGGCTCCACGGAATTTATAGCAAGAACGGCATCAAAATCGCCCAAAACTCTGTTGAGATATATTTCATTGCCGAAAACGGATACGCCGAAAAATTTCAAGGATTGAGGATCCTTGGATTCATGGAAAATTATCTCCCTTGGTTTGAATTTACCCAATATCCTATTCAACTGATCCTCTGAAGGATTTTTGTGAGTTCCAGAGGCTATGATGACGGAGGATATTTTTTGGATGTATGGGTCTTTTGCCAAAACATCGAGAATTTCAGCCGTCGGAGTGTTTCTTTCCTGGTCGTTTACCACGATGAGAAGTTTTGTGAAGCTTCCTAACTTGTCTTTTAAAGTTTCAACCTTTTCGGTCCATTTGTTGTTGGGAATAACCGAATCCAGACCAATTTCGAGATTTACATTTTCCGATTTATTTTGAAAATCCGACAACTTTACCTCCCGGAGTCTTTTCAAGAAGCCCCTTCGCTTCAAGGTCCGCAATTATGACAAGAGCTTTTTTAACTGGAATACCTGCTTTTTCGACGAGAAGAGGTATGGAAATTTCATTTACGGCTTCAGACAAAATTGTCTTTTCTTCCTTGGTAAGTTTTAAAACAGGTCTGTTGTCGTCTGGTTTAAAGCCGGCAAGAACCGCCAATTCTTCGACGGACTCAAAGTATCCGCATCCCGATTCAATCAAGTGCCTGGGCAGTTGCGACTGAGGAAAATCTCTTTTGGAATTCCATGCGAAAACATCTTTGCCTTGATCCGCTGCGGATTCGATCAGGCTTCTCGTTCCGCTTTTCATAGTGGCTTCAACTAAAAGCACTATGTCCGAAACAGAAGCGATGAACGAATTCGCTGTTTTGAAATCAGAAGCGAAAACATTCCGACTTTTCGACGGAGGCAGAAGCCATATCAAAACACCTCCGGAAAGAGTGATTTTTCTGGCTAATTCAAACTGACAGCGAGGATAGATATCACCCACAGCGCAGGGTATGACAGCTATACCTGGAAAAGGTTTCTTCAAGAGTGCTTTTTGAACGCACGAAGAAATCCCCAGAGAAAGGTCCGAAATCACCCTGTAACCGTTTGATGAAAGATAAAGAGCTGCTTTCATCGCGATTGTCCTACCTTGATCAGTCGGTCTTCTTGTGCCTACTACAGCCGCAATTTTATCTTTGTTGTTTGTTTTATTCCCTTTATAAAAATAGACAGGGAAAAATTCTACTTTCCTGACATCACCCTCACCAAAACAGGCAATGGAAATCCCGTTTTCATGCAGACCGTTGAACTTAGATGAAATTTTTCCGGAGTTGAGCGCTTTTTTGAAAGATCCGCAGTCTTCTGTCTTTCTGCATATTTCAGACCATTCGTTTTTATTATAGAACCTGTCGATATAACGGATATCCAATCAGGTCGCCTCTTTAAATGCCATGTACGAATTGATTTCTTCGTAAAGATCTTCATGATTTTTCAAAAGCCATTTCATCAAATGATCTACAAAAGAAGGCTCCGCGTTTTCAAGATACTCGACAGCGAACCTCTCCGGGTTTTTCCTGATTATTTTTTCTATGGCTTTTGCGGCTTCTTCAGCCACCGTGATGTTTTTTGATTCCAGATTTTCATAGATCAAAGTCACGCTTCTCGGTTCTCCAATTAGGCCAAGAGCGAAGCACGCGCTCGATTTGAGGTACCAGACACCATCTTTCATTACGTCTAGTATCAACTGAACAGCTTCATCTGATCCTTTTTTCCCCAAAGCTTCTGCCGCGGCAAGGCGCACGTTCCAACTTTCGTCTCCGAGAGCTTCAACCAGATTTTTCATTGAACTAAGAGAATCGCTTTCTGCGTAAAGTTTGACGTTTTCAATCCTCTCCTTCAAATTGTCGGACTTCAACTCGCCGGTCGCTATCAAAGGAGCTTCTATAATGTTTTTATCTTCCGGCATCAATGACCTCCTGTGCCTGTTATTTCCTTGTATATCTGCATTATTCTTTCCAAAAGCTTGTCGATGTTCAGTCGCATGAGGGCTGAAACATAGACAATATCCTCTTCGATGTCAAGTCCTGGGTTTTGGTCTAAAAGATCGATTTTGTTTACCACGACAAGTTTGTTTTTTTCAAAAAGTCTATTGTCAAAATTTTTTATTTCTTCCGAGAGAACATTAAAATCATTCAAAAGGTCTTTGCCTGTTCCGTCGAGAATAAAAAGAAGAATTCTCGTCCTCGAAATATGCCTTAAAAACTCAAGCCCAAGACCTTTGCCCAGATGCGCATCTTTTACAATTCCCGGAATGTCAGCGAAGCTTATTCTAAATCCCCTTAGATCTTCGTATATCCCGAGATTAGGGATCAAAGTCGTAAAGGGATAGTTGGCTATCTTCGGTTTAGCGCTTGAAAGAGCGGATAACAATGTCGATTTACCCGCGTTAGGAAAACCAATAAAACCGACATCCGCGATGAGATTCAACTCAAGAGATATTTTCATCGTGGCGCCAGGTTTACCCCTGGTGAATTCAAAAGGTACTTGGTTTGTCGAAGATTTAAAATTCGTGTTCCCCAATCCCCCTCTCCCACCTTTTAAAATCAAGAATCTGTCCTGGGGATTTACTACATCGCAAATCAACTCTTCACCCGGAAGGGTTTTAACCAACGTTCCAAGAGGCACTTTTATTATCAAGTCCTTACCGTCTGCTCCGTGTTGTTTGCGTTTTTTACCTTCAATACCGTCACCTGCTTTTAGGTATTTTTTATATTTGAAATCCCTTAACGTGCTCATCTTGGCGTCCCCTTCGATGATTACATCACCGCCTTTTCCTCCGTCTCCCCCGTCAGGTCCGCCTCTGGGGACGTATTTCTCCCTGCGGAAACTCGCTATTCCATTTCCCCCTTTTCCGCTCGAGATTTCAACAATCGCTTTATCTATAAATTGCATGTGGGTTAATCGAGTTGGCTGAGCCCTTTTTTAAGCCTTCCAATCCCTTTGCGGATATCTTCTTCCGACGCCGCGTATGAGATTCTCAGAGCTTTGTCGTCGCCAAAAGCATGGCCAGGAACCAGGGCTACATGATGCTCTTTGAGAAGATAAGAAGCCAATTCGTCGCTGGACAAAACGGGGGTTGATTTCCATTTTTTTCCTATGTAATCCGAGATATCAAGCCAAGCGAAAAACGCGCCTTCAAGAGGAGCAATTTTCAAAGACGGCATGTCTGAAAGCATATTTTTCAGTACATCCCTTCTCTTCTGGTATTCGTTTCTCATCGTTTCAACGCAACCAAAACCCGCTTTCATGGCTTCAAGAGATGCTTTTTGAGACACTGAAGAAGCGCATGAAATAGTGTGAGAAGAAATTTTGGCGGCGGCTCCCGCAATATCCTCTTCGGCGATAAGCCAACCCAACCTCCAGCCTGTCATGGCAAAAGTTTTGGAAACTCCGTTGACTATTATCGTTCTTTTCATTGCTTCCTCGGATACGTTGGCAAAAGAGTAATGTTTTCTACCGTCAAAAATTATCTGATCGTATATCTCATCAGAGATCACCAAT
>JAFGON010000027.1 GCA_016926475.1 candidate division WOR-3 bacterium
TATCAGGGCCAGTAGCTCAGCTCGGTTAGAGCGTCCGCCTGATAAGCGGGAGGCCGGTGGTTCAAGTCCACTCTGGCCCATAAATTTTGCTTGTAAAAATGAATATATATAGTAATATATATATATTTAATGTTGGGAAGGTCCCGGCAGAAAGTAAAGTAGAAGGTTCTTAATCAATAGCTAAGAGAACCAAAAACCAAAAGGAGGGAAAGGTATGAGAAAACTTCTTATAGGAGTGCTTCTTACCCTGACAGCAGTCGCCGGTTACGCGACACAGTCAAGGATTAATGTCCTTAACATGGCTGGTTACATGTCGGACATCATGTCCTGCTGGTCTAACCCCGGCTACATGGTAGTCTACCACAATGATTTAGGCAAAGACGCGGTCGGAATGGAATTCGGATGGGACAATCCCGCGAACAACGCCGACATGAACAGGTGGGGATACGTCCACTACGGAAACGCCAACCAGTACCTCGGCGTCGCCGTCAACCGCCCCGGCTTCCAGGGAATGCTTCCCATGAACCAGTGGGGTCTCAATCCCGCCGGTATGATGGCTGGTTCCATGGACTACATCAACGACACTCTCGTAGCCCCCAACAACCTTCTCGACATCATCTGGTCGAAAAAATGGGGACCGAAAGCCGGACTCGGAATCAACCTCAACTTCGGCATGTGGGGATATTCTACAAAGACAGCCGCTTATGAACCCACGCTCAACTCAATGAAATTAGGACTCCTCATCGGCTACTCCACCATGCCCATGGACATCACAGTTGGTTTTGACTACCTCACTTCCAGTGCTGAAATCAAAGCCATCGGTGGCGGCGTAACCACCACAGACGATATGGACAATTCCAACATGGCAGTCGATCTCGGATTCAGATACAAAATGTATCCCAGCCAGACGACAACAGTTATTCTTCCTCTCATCGGCGTGAGCTATGAAACAGGAAACGCGAAGTTCAACCCCAGCGGCGTCGACTTCGATCCTACCTACGACGGAAACGAACTCCAGTTCAATATCGGAACCGGAATAGTCTGGACAGGTGCGACCTGGCAGGCCGGTCTCGCTGGCGAACTCGGTTACTCAACCGAAAAAATGACATGGGAAAAAGATCAGGCAAACGACCGGGACGGTGAAATGACGGAAAACACAATCACCTTCCCCAGGGTCAAAGCCGGTGCCGAATCCCAGGTTTTCTCATGGCTTACAGCCAGAGCCGGAATGACCTACCAGCTCAACATGGTCACCCAGAAATGGTCTGAGACAACCGCCGGAACCACTGTTGAAACCGAAAGAAGTTCAAAATTCGAAAAGAACATGAACGTTCAGGTCGGCCTCGGCGTCCATTTCGGACCAAACTTCACGATAGACACAGAAGTCAGCGAAGACCTTCTCTACAACGGACCATATCTCATCTCCGGAGCCGCCAACGGCACCAACCCGATGAACCTTCAGGTCTCGGCTGTCTATCATTTCTAATTTAGTTCATTCTTTTAGGCGGGAATTCTTTTCCCGCCTTTTTTTTTATTCATTTCATCTTTCGGAATTTTCTCAGGAAAATAATTCATCCAGAAATCTTTCTGCATCAGAGCTCTTGCCCTCACCCGAAGTTTAAAATAAATATTATTAGAAAAATTTTATCGGAATTACCCTTCGATAAGAAATATGTGTTCATTTTTCTCAGTGCAGGAATAAAGCTATTCTACTTCGTGGTAGAAATATTTCTTCTTCTATCTTTTGATATCAGAGAAAAAAGAATTTTCAGAACTACTGGTTTATCCACTCTTCACGGCGGATATATTTGAATTTATTTCAAATTTTTTCCGTCTATATTTTCTTTCTGGTCCTGACCTTTTCTTTTATGCGCTGAATATGCCCTCTTCCCATTCCCTTGACTTCGCACCCTAGTTCAAAAAGCTCTTCAATTTTCTCGTCGGAAAGTATTCCGAAACAGTCGATAACAGCGACAGGGCCGCCCGTCATCGACACAATGTCCTCGGCAGAGAGAATAAGGTACTGTTCGTGGGGTACTGCAAGAATCAAAGCGTCGGCTCCTTTGAGAGACGGGGCGAGATCTTTTTCTACTGCAATGTTTTTCAAATCTTCCTGATTTCTGAAAAAATGCCTTCTCGAAGTCTGAGCGGAAGGGTAGTCTTCCTGTTTTTCTATTTCATACCAATGCTCGACGTAGGGGTCGTGCACCCGAATATCCGCGCCCATCTCGGCGAGTTTTCTCACTATGAGTTCGCTCCCGCTGTATCTTGTGTCTCCGACATCCTGCCTGTAACTCGCTCCGCATAGAAGAATTTTCGCGCCAGCTGTATTCTTGCCCATGTTCCTCAGTGCGTCTCTTGTCAGCTCTGCCGCGTGAAGGCCTCTTGTGTCGTTTATGTCTATCGCGGTCGGAGTTATCTTGAAAACATCGTCCCCGTCTTCGAATCCGAGAATGTGTTTGTAAGACCAATATCCGAGACCGCCGTCTTTAGGAAGACAGTAACCTCCAATACCCGGCCCAGGAAAAATTATGTTGTTGTGGGTCGGCCTCACCTTTATCGCCTTGATGACTTTGATAAGATCGACTCCGTTTCTCTCGGCGAATAGACTCCATTCGTTTATAAAAGCGAGAATTGCCGCTCTGTAGGAGTTTTCAACGATTTTCGTCGTCTCCGATTCTATCGGTTTGTCCATGACTGTCAGTGGAAAGTCTTTTGTGTTCAGGACTTCTTCAAGAAATTTTACCACTCTCCTCTTCGCCTCTTCGTCGCAGCCCGAACAAACTCTCCAAAAATCTCTTATGCTCTTTACGTATTCCCTGCCGGGCATGACCCTTTCAAAACTGTGAGCGAGCACCGGTTTTCCTTCGATTCCTCTTTTCTCGAATGCCTTTTTTAAAATTGGATACGCGACGAACTCGGTCGTACCGGGCGCCACGGTCGTCTCGATGAGAACAAGGCATTTTTCCGGGATTTTTTCTCCAATCAAACCGAGCGTCTCTTCGAGGGCTTTCATGTCTGTCTCGCCCGACTTCATGTTGCTGAGTTCTCTTTTGATGAAATCGCACTGCACGTCCACGATTACGACGTCCGCCAATTCAAGACAGTCGCTGTTGTATGTCGCGACGAGGTTTTTCTGATCCAAAACGCATCTTTTTATCAATTCGTCGACCGTGGGGTCTTCCGCTTTCACGGGAGATTCACCTCTGTTTAAAACTTCAATTTTCCAATAACTCCTCACGCTCGGTCTCTGACATCCGATTACGAATTTTTCGGGTTTTCCCAGCTTTCCCTTCGAATCGGCTACGATAGCGGCCATGACTGCGCCTACAAAACCGACGCCCATAACCACCACGATTTCTTTCCCTTCTCTCCTCGCCTTTTCTACAAGTTCTTTTATCTTCTTATGCTCATTTTTGTAATCTTCATTTTCAGGAAGAAGAAATTTTTCTCCGTTAGGGCTAATCGAAAAATTCTCTTTCTTCTGGCCTTCCATTATACCTCCGACTATTTTAATGTTTTTTTGGTGAACCGATTATTTATTTTCCGAAAACAATTTTTTAACAGGTTCCCGGGTCAATAAAATTATCGTGAAAACGCCCAGAACTGTGCCGTAGGGCATCATAAGGCACAATATTCCGGCGATGACAAGGCAATAACCGTATTTTTTGGCATTTCTCAAATACCTGCCGCTGAGAAAAATCAAAAAAGCAAGAGTCCAACCCAGAATGACCACAAAACCGCCAATTATTATGAAAAGAATACCAACTGCGGCTGGAGGAGCTTCATCCTGATTTTCAAAAAAACCGTTTGCGGAAAATACAAGAAGCAGAATTCCTATCGTCACATGAATCAACGGAAAACTCGAGACAAAAGCCGTAAAACCACTCATGATGAAATGGAAAATTGAAAGTGTCTTCAGGTTGTTCATTTCTTCTTGCAAAATACACCTTCTTTCATGAAAGAGCCCGGCTCATGATTACCCTTAAAAATCCAATATTAGCGTTTTCATCGGCGACGATAGCACCTGCTTTTTTAGGTGTTTTCATTGAAATGAAAGTCTGGTTGCCCGAGGATATTGAAAAATACATGGCGGTCTGTCCTCTCTCTTCTTCCAAATACGGCAGAACTTCGAAAATTATGCCTTTTAAAATATCTTCTTCACCAAGTTCGTTTTCGATTTCTTCCCTAGAGACGCCATCAGGGAAAATATACGCTTTTTTGACCCCGGTCTGCTGTCTTATTGCATCTATGCTGGTCATAATTTTTCTCTCGCCATTTCATGAATTTTCGTCATTTCAATTTTTACCAGACCCGTCTTTTTCTTTTCGCATAGAGCTGTCGCTGAAAAATCTTTGTCGATAAAACCGAGTATCGCTTCATCTTCGAACTCAGCCGACCAATATGGTTTATCCATTGATAAGCTTTTCACGTTCTCTACAGCCCCCCTGACCAAGTCCGAAAATGTCTTGTCTCCGTTTTCATAGAAGACAGAACCTCTCTCCATCAGAATGTATATGATTATTTTTCTTTCGAGCATTGATTTAATCTGGTTCTCGCAATCAGATAGATCAATGTCCGCGCTTTTTTTCTCTTCTTTAAGGGTTCTAACTATGACGTCGAGAGCTTCTTTGTTCAACCCGGATTTTACCGGTTGATTTGCTTCCTCTATTTCTGTTAATTTTCCTATTTCAACCGGTGGTGTTTCTTTTTCCTGAAAACTGAAATCCGGTTCTAAATCTTTCAATATTTCGTCGAGTTTCTCGTCTTCGGCTTCCGGTATTTTGCTCTCGGCCTCCAATTGCTTGGTTTTTTCCAAAAAATCTTCCGGGGGAGGAGGCAGGGGCAAATCTTGCCAATTTTTCTTCACCGGTCTTTTTTTATTATCTTCTCTTTCCTCCAAAACTTCCACCTTTCTCATTATGTGAGAAATCAATTTATCAGGATCTGAATTTCTGACAAAAAATTTGTCTTCGGGAAGACCGTAAACCCTGATTTCATTGTACGAAGGCGAATCAGGGTCCAGAAGGAGGGATTCATAAAACGCGATTTTCGCCAGATCGATTTTTTTTTTTGGACAAGATATTTTCCCATAGAATGCCAAGCGGAGGAGTCAAATGGATCTTTTTTAAGAGCGTTTTCCAGCTCTTTGATATCTTCTCTGCTATTGTCCATTGTATCGCGTCATAAAATTATACATATATATACCATATCGCCGCTTTCATTTACAAGCTTGCATTTACGTCATTTAAACTTTTCGTCTCTGAATTTTTGAATCCATATGTCAATGCTGTCAAGAATCTTTTTGACCGGCTCCTGGAATTTTCTCTGCTCGTATGGTTTCAACGAGAAAAAATATTTTTTCAGCAGTCCCTCAACCCCTGCGGTATTTCCATGGTTAGAAGGTTTTTCCGCCAAAATCTTTTGGATTTCATTCTCGATGTCGTATCCTTCTTTTTCCGGTTTTCCGATTATTTCAGTTAGAAATTCCCTCGAATCCTTTTCAGAGGCGGGTTCGAATATCTTTGATGTTTTATAAACTCTGTATTCAGCGTTGATAAAAGTGCCATTTGATTCAAAAAGAGATGAACACGGCAGGAAAACATCTGCCTTGACTGCTGTCTTCGTCAGAGATGTGTCGCATACCACCAAAAACTTTGTCTTTTCAAAATGCTTTTCGAGGTCTGCGTCAGAAAGGGGGTCCTCCTTGAAAACGAACGACGTTTCAAACCCTCCTTTTTCCATCAGCTTGGAATCCGGCATTTTTACGAAATCTCTTTCTCTCAAGTTCTGGTACGCGATGCTGTTTGAGTGAGACCCTAAAAGCAACAATCCATTTCCCGCCGAAAACAGTTTACCTGTCAGTATAAAATAAGCGCAAATCAGGTTTAAAGCATTTTTTTTGCCGTATTCGTCGAAGTTTATTACAAACACTGTTTTTTTATCAGGGCAAGCCAAAGCATCCGAGATTTTCTTCAGGTTTCTTCTCAAAATTCCGGTCCTGCGAACTGTTTCCTCCACAGTCCATTCTTTCAAAGATTTTTCAAATTCCCCGAAACCTGAAGTCAGTCTATCCGCGCTTTCGGTTTTCAAAAATCCCTTTTCCATCAATGCGTTCATGGCAGCCGCCATGATACACCCGTCTTCTTCGACAAAAAATGAAACATCGGCTTTTTTTGCCAAGGAACCTTTTTTACCTGGGTTTATGAGGAAAACCTGCGCTCCCTCGGTTTTTCTTTTGTTTATCTTCATCGCGGCTACAGGGTTGTATTCTTCAATGTCTCCTACAGACACTATAGTTTCCGCCCTTTCGAGGTCTTCAAATGTAGCGGTAGAACGCCTGTAAGCTTTGGGCAATTCATCCAGAGATCCGAAACCGGCGGAATATAGGTCTGATAAACTTCCGAAAAAACCGGCTCCGAATTTTTGGGATACCGACTTTAAAAGAAGCATTTCTTCGATGCTCGATTTTTGAGAGAAAAATACACCGCTTGTTTTTCCGCTGTGTTTCTTCATCCCGGAAACCGCTGCTTCAACAGCTTCTCCCCAACTTGTCTCGACAAGAGACCCGCTTTTATTCACCATCGGCTTTATAATTCTCGATTCTGCCTTTGCGTATTCATGTCCGAACCTTCCCCGTAAACAGAGCAGTCCATTTGAGGGGGCACCGATCCTTCCGTTTCTGTCTGAACCGATTTTCCAACTTCCCATGGGGCCTATCTTGACCAACAGGTGACACCCCACAGAGCAGAAAGAACAAACAGACTCTTTTTCCTCAACAATTCTCGGTACCGGTTTTTTCCCCGCTTCGACATACGCTATCGCCCCTGTCGGGCAGACGTCTATGCAGTTTCCGCAATTGATGCAATCCGTATTCAGCAGTCCCGGTCCTGGAATCGGTAGAACTTCGGTGTTGAAGCCTCTGTCTACGAAGCCGTAAACAGCCGGACCCACTATGTCGTTGCAAGTCCTGACGCATCTGCCGCAGAGAATACATTTGTTTTGGTCAAGAAGAATAAAAGGATGCGTCCTGTCCACTGGCCAAATTTTAACCTCTCCCAGATACTTAGTTGTGTCAACGTCGTATTCCGTGGCGTAATCCCTTAAAGCGCACGAATCCTGGACTGTGCAGCCGCATTCAAGACAACGGGCGGCTTCTTTTGGAACGTCTTTTTCGTCTATTCCCTTTTCTACTTCCCTCTCGTCGGATATTCTCTCTACAGGGTCTTCTTCCAGCATAGCGCTTCTTTTGAAAGAGTTTGCGAAACTGTAATAAAACTCAGGAGCTTTGCCGAAAACTTCCCGCTTTGACACAAATTTCTGTTTCGCTATCCTCGTTTCACCCGAAAGGTATTTGTCCATGGCTCTTGCCGCTTTTTGCCCTTGAGCTATCGCGTCTATGACGACAGCCGGGCCGAGCACGACATCCCCTCCGGCGAAAACGCCTTCCAGATTCGTATGAAGGGTTTTCTCCTCGGCTGCCAAGGTCTCCCTTTTTGTTTTTTCAAGGTCTATCCCGAAAAGGTCGGGTTTTTGACCTATCGCGGAAATTAAATAATCGCATGCCATATCGAATTCTCCGCCTTTTACGGGTATAGGTCTTCTCCTGCCTGAATCATCAGGTTCTCCGAGCTCCATGGTCTGGCATCTCAGAGCTTTGAGCTCTCCGGCTTCTCCGGTATTGAATCCCAAAGGAGCAGTGAGAAACATCGTTTTAACACCTTCTTGTTCGGCACCGTGAACTTCGATGGGGTCAGCCGGCATTTCGTTTTTCGTCCTTCTGTAGACGAGGGTGACTTCTGTGACGTCTTTTTCCCTTATGGCGGTTCTCGCGGCGTCTATCGCCGTGTTTCCTCCCCCCACTACTATGACTTTGCCTTTAAGCATAGGTTTTTTAGTTATCTGATGCTCCCTGAGATAATCAATTCCCGCTACGACTTCTTTTATTGTCTCTTCGCCTTCAATTCTCATGTTCTGACTCGACCAAGCGCCGAGGCCCAAAAATACCGCTGAAAAACCGTCCTTTTTCAAGTTTTCGTATGTAAAGTCTTTTCCGAACCTCACTCCCGTTTTTACCTTAATTCCGAGGTCCAATATAAAACCAATTTCTTGGTCTAGCAAATCCTTCGGCAGTCTGTATTCTGGTATGCCGTAACGCAGCATCCCTCCTAGTTTTTCCATCATGTCGAAAATCGTGACTGAGTAGCCTTCTTTCGCGAGAAAATACGCGGCTGTCAACCCTGCAGGGCCTCCGCCTATCACCGCCACCTTTTTCCCTTTAGGAGTTTTTGGAGTTTCCTTTACATGGCGTTCCCTTTCATAATCAGAAGCGTATCTTTTCAGGTAGTTTATCCCCACGGGTTTCTCGTCCACTTCTTTTCTTCTACAGTTTAATTCGCATTTTCTAACGCATATTCTTCCGCATATAATCGGAAGCGGATTTTTTTCCCTAATAGTCTTGACGGCTTCTGAATATTTTCCGTCGGATATCATGGCTATGTAAGACTGGACATCGACGTTAGCGGGGCATCCCTCGGAACAAGGAGCTACGCAGTCCGCGTAGTGGTTTGATAGCAAAAGTTCAAGAGCCATTTTTCGAGTCTGGTATATCCGCTCGTTGTTCGTGGTGACTTCCATCCCCTCGGCGACCGGAGTCGAACAGGAAGGGACGAGCTTGTTCAGCCCTTTAACTTCCACTACACATAAAAAACAAGAGCCGTATGGAGGAAGTTCGGGGTCGTGGCAGAGTGTCGGAATATCGGCTATTTTGTTTTCTCTCACTGCTTCGAGAATAGTGCTGCCCTGCCGGGCTTTAACCTTTTTTCCGTCTATTGTCATATTGACAGTGGTCATCATTTTCTCCTATTCTTTATAAACCGCGTCTTTTGGACAGACTTCCATGCATTTTCCGCAGGATATGCATTTTTCAGAGTCTATCACGTGAACTTTCTTAGGTGCTCCGGATATAGCTCCCACGGGGCATTTTTTGGCGCAGATCGTGCAGCCAATGCATTTATCTGGGTCTATGACGTATTTGACGAGAGCCGGACAAACCTTCGCCGGACATTTTTTATCGTAGATATGCGCTTTGTATTCATCGAGGAAATATTTCAAAGTTGTGAGAACTGGATTCGGCGCGGTCTGGCCTAATCCGCAAAGAGAAGCGGATTTGATCTTTTCCGCCAATTCATAAAGTTTCGGTATGTCTTCCTCTTCTCCTCTGCCTTCGGTGATTCTCGTGAGTATTTCCAGCATCCTCTTGGTGCCTATTCTGCAGAAAGTGCACTTGCCGCAGGATTCTTTCTGGGTGAAACTCAGGAAGAATTTCGCGACGTCGACCATACAGGTTTCCTCGTCCATGACTATCATACCCCCTGAACCCATAATCGCCCCGGTCTTCACGATTTCCTCGTAATCTATCGGGGTGTCGCAGAGTTCAGCCGGAATACAGCCTCCGGACGGACCTCCCATTTGAACCGCTTTGAGTTTTTTGCCGTTTTTAATGCCTCCGGCTATGTCGTATATGATTTCGTTTATAGTCAAACCCATCGGTACTTCTATGAGCCCGCTTCTTTCAATCTTTCCGGCTAGAGCAAAAACTTTTGTGCCTTTGCTCTTTTCGGTTCCCATGGATGCGAACTTTAAGGCTCCGTTGGTTATTATCCACGGAATATTGGCGAAAGTTTCCACATTATTTATGTTGGTCGGTTTACCCCAAAGACCGCTCACGGCGGGAAATGGAGGCCTGACTCTCGGCATTCCTCTTTTGCCCTCGATAGAAGCTATCAAAGCAGTCTCTTCTCCGCAGACAAAAGCTCCAGCGCCTTCCTTGATCTTGAGGCTGAAATTAAACGAACTCTTGAGTATGTTGTTGCCCAGGTAACCCCTTTCTGTCGCGTCGCTGATAGCTTTTTTAAGCCTTTCAATGGCTCTGGGGTATTCAGCTCTGACGTATATGTATCCTTCTTGGGCTCCCACTGCGTAGGCACAGATCAGCATGCCTTCCAAGACAGAATGCGGATCGCTCTCGAGGACGCTCCGGTCCATGAAAGCTCCGGGATCGCCCTCGTCGGCGTTGCAGATCACGTATTTTTTTTCTCCCGGGCTCATCTTCGTAAACATCCATTTCTTCCCAGTCGGGAATCCACCTCCGCCCCTGCCCCTCAAGCCGCTGATGGTCACTTCTTCTATCACTTGTTCAGGGGTGTAGTCGAAAAGGGCTTTTTCCAAAGCGGTATACCCACCTTTGTCGATATAATCGTCAATATCCTCCGGGTTAATTATTCCGCAATTTCTCAGAACAATTCTTTTTTGTTTGGAAAAAAGATCCGCTTCGCCTTTTTTGCCGTAATCATAAACCACCAAATCTTCGACGGTTTTACCTTTGAGGACATCCAATTCGAAAATCTTGGCGGCTTTTTCAACATCCACCTCTCCGTAAATGGTTTTTGAACCGTCGTCGTGCCTCACTTCTACAAGCGGTTCTTTGTAACACATTCCTATACAGCCGGTTTTTTCCAGTTTGACTTCGCTCCAAAGATTTTTCTCTTCGACGAGCTTCAAGAGATGGTTCCAGACTTTTTCCGCACCGGCGGATATTCCGCAAGTCGCCATTCCGACCAGGACTGTTTTCATTTCTTTTCTCCTTCGTTTTTCCTGTACGAATCGAGTATTCCGCGGATTGAATCAGGCGTCAGTTTTCCGTAGGTCTCATCGTCGATCATCACCGCGGGGGAAAGGCTGCAACAGCCCAGGCAGGCTACCGATTGAAGGGTGAACAGTCCGTCGTCCGTGTTTTCATCTTCTTTGACGTTGAGATGCTCTTCAACGGCTTTCATGATTTCGTTCGCTCCGTTGACATGGCAGGCTGTCCCCTGGCACACTTTGATTATGTGCTTGCCCACTGGTTTGAGCCTGAATTGCTTGTAAAAAGTGACTACGCCATAAATACTGCTCTGCGGTATTTTTGTCGCTTCAGAAATCATAGATATAACTTCTTTTGGAACGTAAGAGTAGATTTCCTGGGCGGCTTGCAAAAGAGGAATCACGGCTCCTCTCTCGTTTCCGTATTTTCTGAGCTTTCTGCTGAACAATTCGTCTTTGATTTCTTTCGACGAAGATACCATCTGACCTCCATAGTTTTACAATTTCTGGGCGGCGATGTATAATCCCGCTGAACATGATTTACAGAATAAAAAATATTCTCTACCTGTTCAGAGATTTTTCAAAGGAAACAAACGGAGAAAAAGCGCAAAAAATTTCTTTTGCTGTTTTCATGTTGCTTTTTTTCGCCGCTCCCCTGTTTTCAAAACATAGACCTCTGACAAGTGGTGGAATTTTTGTCTGTGCCTTCATTGCCACATCGTGTCTGGTAATTATTTCACACTTTTCGGTGCTTGACAACATCCCTCGATCCATAATTTTATCGCTGATTTTTGCCCTTTTTTGCGCGGTTTCATCACTGTTTTCAAAAGAAATCGAGCTTTCACTGACCCAGACTTCTTATGTGTTTTCCTGGTCCGCGGCTTTTTTGTGCGGGTTCATTTTCAGGAAGAAAAGAAAAGTTATATTGTCAATTTTAATCTTCTCTGCAACAGCCGTTTTGGCCTATTCGGCTTGGCAGTATTTCGTTATTTTCCCCGCAATGAAGGAGTTTTTCGCTGCAAACCAGAATTCTTTGACAAAAGCCGCTTCCGTCATTTCTTACGGCAGAGTTTTTTCCTCTTTCAGGTATCCCAACTCTTTCGCGGGTTTTATCTTGCTCGTATCCGGTCCTATTTGGGTTATGATTGAAAAATCAGGCAAAACACTGAAGATTTTGCTAAGCGCGGTATGGTTCTCTCTTGTTTTTTTTCTCTACCTTACTTCTTCAAGACTCGCTCTCGCCGTAGGTTTTTTCGCGACCCTTGGAGCTCTTTTTTATTTTTACAAAAAAGACAAAAGGATGTTGTTCTTCATTCTGATACCAGCTTGTATAGCCATTTTCGCCGCCGGAATAACGAACAAATCAAGGACTGTACTTCCAACGACTGAAGTCCACGATAGAATAGCGACAATGGGGACGGACGCGAGTTCGAAAATATCGACTTTCAGAGGTTCCGTCATGATGACCCTTGACAACCCCGTTTTCGGAACCGGTCCAGGAACTTTCAAAAGAAACTACCCCCGTTACAGGCCTGAAGGCCAAAGCGACGTACCTTCTTCAGCTCACAATATTGTCCTCGATTTATCAGCCACAGCGGGTATCATACCGTCGGCATTATTCACTTTTGTTCTAATCATGATTCTTTTGGAGTCATTTTCTACCCCTCTTCTTTTTATTTCTTTTCTCGCTCTTGTGGTTCATTCTCTCGGAGACTGGGACTTTGAAAACATTGGATTGACGCTCGTGTTTTTCTCTTTGGCGGGAGCTTATTCAAAGCCGGTTCAGCTTCGCAATAGTCGTTTTTTCAGACTCGCCTTTCTCGCGCTCTCCATTCCTGCCCTTTTCTTTTCAGTTAGGTCAGGATGGGCGGGTTTTTTCTATGAAAAGGCTCATTTCTATTTTTCATTTGGAGAGCCCGATTCAGCTCTCCTATACAGCAGAAAAGCCATAGATATAAATCCTTTCAGAACCGACTACTATTTTCTCGGAGCTCTCTCCTCAAGGGATTTGCCACGCGCCGAAAATCTTTTTATCGAGGCCGCAAAGCGTTCGCCCAATTGGTTTGAACCATATTACCACCTCGGAATGATAAGCCTTTCAGAGAAAGATACATCATCAGCTTTCGAATACTTTCTAAAGGCGAATCTGCTTTTTCCGTCTTCAAAAGAAATAAAAACCATTCTGGATTCTACAGGGCGACATCTTCAAGACACATGAACAATTGGATTAAATTTCACCCTTCTATTCTGTATAATAGACATGATGACATCCCGTAATTCACGTGTACTCGTCGCGATATTAAAAAACATAGAGGACTTGGATATAGCCAAAAATCTTCACTGGTACAGGATACCGGTGGAAAGCGCTGAAAAGTGGCTTTCCCGTCACTGGCCTCCGTATTGGCTCGCTTTTTATCAGCCAAAAATTTTCAAAGGGCAGGAATTTTCGGTTAGGTACTACGCTAAAGTCCTTAGAATCGAAAGAGCTAAGAGATGGCAGCTTTTCCCGCAAAAACGAGTGTTGGTGAATTCAGAAAAAGAGTATGACCAAATCAGGGTTTCAAAACTTTTGGAACTTGAAAGACCGATCATTAGTTTGAGGAAAAGAAGAATAATTTTCATCAACACAACTTATTTCAAGCTTCTCAACGCTTTGGAAATCAACGATTTGTATAGAGGCAGCGAAATAGAGGAGGCACTTTGGCGAAGATTGAAAAATTCCGGAATAACTGCAGAAAGACAGGAACTGATCAAGGTCGGCAAAAAGAACTATTTTCTCGACTTCGCCATTTACTGCAGAAATGGAAAGATTGACGTCGAAGCCGACGGCGACTTTTGGCATCACAATTCAAAAAAAGCCCGAAACGACAACGAAAGGAACAACGATCTTTCTTCTTCTGGATGGCATGTTCTGCGCTTCACCTCCGAGCAAATTTTCAAAGAGAACGGCATAAAATGCGTAGAAAAAATCGGACAAACCATGGAATTTTTAGGGGAAAAAAATGTGCTTAAGAAACCCGCGAGACCAACGATTACAAAAAAACTGGAAAGGGGGAAGTGAAATTGAAAAGAACTCTCTGTTTATTAACTGCTGTGCCGCTGTTTTTCGCCGCCTTCTGCAGCAAAAACACCCAAGCCAGGGCAGATACTTCCGCGTCTGACAGCTCTGTGGAAGCTACTGTCCCAGAAGAGCAAATGTCGCCAGGAAAATTAGGCGATAGCATCGGAATTGTTTATTTAAAAGCTATTGAAGACGTAACGCTTATGATAGAGGGAAAACCGAACCCCGGCCAAATCAGACCCGACGTCGAGGAGCTGAAGGAAAAGTACATCCAGATTCTCGTCTCGCTTGGGAATCTTCGAGAAGCTTTCGACGAATCAGACAGAAAACTGGTAGATCAGGCGATAGTGTTGAAGTTGAACTCTTTGGCAAACGTCGACTGGTATGAAACATACACTCAATGCCTGCAATCGTACACTTCTGACCATGATTTCTATGACCTCTTGCTGAGTTTCAACATAATAGGCCAGTACGCGAATTACGATCTTCTGAAAAAACAGGAACCAGAGGAAGCGCTTAGGCTGGGTATAGAGTAAAACCACCCCAGTGTTTTTTGTTTAAGGGGAACGGGGAATTTGCAGGTATAAAAGCGATTTTTAGATCAGCCTTTTTTTTCGTTCAAAAGTTTTTTGTATTCATCAAGCGCTTTTCTTCCGGTCTCATTTATCGAATAAACACCTCTGCCCTTTCTGTCAAACCAACCGTAAAAATTGTTGTACAATACGCTCCGGGTATTTTTGGCGCAACCCAGCTCAACGAGTTTACAGGGCTGAGACACCCCGAATTCTTCGAGAAAAGACGCTATTTTTAGCGCTTCGAGCCTGTACACCGTGTATTTTTTTGCCCTGCCTGAACTGCCCGAGACGTTGAGTTCCGCACTTCTGTTGTCGATCTCTTTTATCAAGTCAAACAATTTCTTTTTCGATTTCCTTCCCTTGTAAGGTGCCGGGTGCAACAGGATTTCGACCTTCGCGCCTTTCTCTGCCAAAAACACCGCTATAAACCCCAATTCAAGCCTTCTCAACAGCTTTTTGACTTTTCTGAAACGGTGATCCCACTTTGAGCCTGATTCGAGTCCAACAGCAAGATATACCGATTCCGTGATCTCTTTGCGCCTTATACCCTGGACTAAAAGAGAGACGGACAGCTTCGTCTTCGTCTCGATTATGACGACTTCATCTCCTTTTCTTGCGACGATATCACAGTCAGTCACTTCAGAGCTGACAGAATACCCTCTTTTTTCAAGAAAATTTTTCAGAGGTCTGTAGAGTTCCGTCTCTCTCATTTCACACAAAAAACCATATTTTCAGTCCTAAATCCACATCCAATATTTTATATGTACAAAAACCGTAGCTTACCATGCGACGATTTTCTGAGGACCGTCCCCTATTGCCCACCTCCCTACAATGGAGTCACCCTTTAACTGCACGACGCTGTCGGCTCCGAAAGACGCTACAAAGACGCTCCCATTCCAGTATTCTACGTCCATGACGCCTTCGGGGACAAGTATGGGGTTTGACTGTCCTCTCAAAATTTCACCGCTTGAGCGGTAGAGAAATACGTTTCCATGCCCGCTCCAGCCACCCGCGGCGACATAGACGCTGTCTCCGCCAGCAGAACTGAGCGCTCCCGGAGTACCTTCGATCAAAAAACTGTCTTGGACTGTCAAACTCAGAGGGTCAATGACGTATATTCTACCGTTGGCGGTCACTCCCCAGTCACCTGTGCAGGCAACGTGTATTTCACCGCCTACCCGGGCGAGGTACTGCGGGTTTTTCCCGACCATTATGCTGTCTGTCACCGAGTCCGTTGTCGTGCTTACCACGTAGACATATCCCTGTCCGAAACTATAGTTCGTGTTGTCGAAAGCGGTGCAGGCGACAAAAGCGCGTTGCCCCGAGACAAGAACGCCTTCCGGAGATTTTCCTACCGTAATTCTTTTTTTCACCTCAAAAGGATTTGAGGAGACCACGATCAATTCATTCGACATGAAGCATGAGACGTAAGCCTTGGAACCTTCGCAGTCAATAGAAAATGGGTTGACAGTGGAACCTAAATTCACCGAACCATCGTGGATTATTCCGGCGCTTCCCTTTGAGTATCTGTCCAGCGTCGATGATGTTGAATTGACGACGTAGAGGTATCCTCCCATTGTGTCTGCGTCGTTCGGTACCTGACCGGTTCCGGCCGCGTTAGCTACCACGCTCCAATCCGAAGTTTTTATGAGTGAAACTGTTTCTGCCAGGTTGTTTATTACGGCAAGATAAGTTTCTGTCGGCTGTGTTCCAGGTCCGGTGGGGTCGCTCGTTGATTTCGAGCAGGAAAACGCCCCCAGGGCTAAAACCGCCAATAAAATAATCTTCTTCACCATGTCACACTCACCTCCGTTTTGATTGTCCTGCCCTCGACGGGCATCTGCTCGACGATGTAATACCTCTCGTCGAATATGTTTTCTAAATGCAGTGAAAAACTTAAAACCATTTTTTTTAAATCTATCAAACGTGTAACGTAAATATTCGTTACCCTGTAAGGTTCGAGCGAAGTTCTGGATAAACCGTACGGATCGGTGTTCGCCTCCCTCGTATAGCGCCTTGCGATTTGTCTGAACTCAACTTCAGAAAAAAAGTTTTCCGATTTAAAACCAAAAGCGGCTGAAAACCTGTAGACCGGACGGTAGGTGAGATAGTTTCCGCAGTTTATATCTTTGTCAGTTCTGTTTTTGACGCTCTGCAGAGAAATTCCCGAAGTCAAAAACACTTGCCTGTTAAAATCGAGCCTCGCGTAAAAATCGCAACCCAAACCATCCGCTTTTCCAAGGTTTTGAGGCTGATATTGGCCTTTGAAATTCCTTCTCCAGACTATCATGTCTTCGAGAATGCTATAAAAAGCTCTGGCGGAAAACAAAAAGTTCTGTCCTTTTTTCAAATCAAAATCCAAGTTCAACGTATGGGATTTTTCTGGTTCCAAATATGGGTTCCCAGCGGAATATGCGCTCTCGACGGTGTGAGTCTGGGAAAAATTCGGAAAATAGGCGTTGTGGGAAAACCCTATACCTCCTGACGCGAAAACGGCTCCTGGCTTTGAGAAAACATTCAAGAAAGAAGAATACGTCATCAAGAAATCTTCTTCAGATTCATTTGACGTAAAAACAGGCATTGCTTCAAGTTCAAGCCTCATTCTCGATTCGCCTATAAAATCTGTGAAAACAGCTTTTGCGGATATCGAATGATCGTATCTCTTCGCGTAAACCCGAGGCATTGATTCTCTTAGCAAATCCTCGAAAAAATAGTCCTGCCTCTTGAACATTCCGCTGAACACTATCTCCAATTTGCTTTCGAATTTTCTGGAAAGTGACAGGGAAAGTTCTGTCGAGTTGCTGCCTGTCTTTGAATTTTCCGGAAAAAAATATCCGCTGTCGCTCTGTCCGGGAATCGCCTGTCTTTGGGGACAGAGGTATTGCCTTGAATTCATACCGTGAGAGACCATGGCAACGTAAGAAATATTTCCAAGAGATCCGGTAAGACTCGCCCAAGCCGTGAGGTTTAATTCTGAAAGTCTTGAAAGGGTCATCACGGATCCGTCGGCTTGACCGGGCACACCCCTTTTCCTCCAATTGCTTAACAAAGATATCTCCAACGGAGTTCCGTCTCCTAAAAACAGCTTTACAGCAGAGCCAATTTTTCTCGAATCGTTGTTTTCAACCGCGCCTCCAGGATAACCTTCCGCCGGGTAGCCTCCGTTATAGGACTCGCATGAAAAATCCAAAGAGAGATATCTTTCTTTGAGAAATACATGGGGTAGCGCGTGAATCTGAAGAGAATAGAAATCGAAAGAACCTGCCGAGGTCCTGACTTTATTCTCTTCAGAGTTCGGCTTTTTCAAAAAAATATGCAGCTGACCGCCGGGGTCAGAACCCGCTCCCGGGTTTTTGATAATCACTATTTTTTCGACTGATGAAATGGGGATTGAAGAAACATCGAAATTCCCTGAAGAAGGGTCGTTTATTCTGATTCCGTCGATGTATATCCCAACCCTTCCGGCGGAGGGTCCGCTGAGGTACACGTTCGCATAATCTCCGGGATTCTGTCCCGTTACCGTCACTCCGACTATATCTTCAATCGCTTCCGAAACATTCAGGCTTCCCGACCTTTCCAGCTCTTCCCTTCCTATCACTATGCCGCCGTGATATTCGTCCGGACTGCCGAAAACCGTCATACCGGAGAACTCTATGGGCTCGCAATCCATGAAGATGAAAAGATTCTTAGCCTCGGTCTGCTCGATGGAAATCGTAATTTCAAGGCTCTTGTATCCGAGTCTCTGAAAACGGAGGGAATGAACTCCCGACTGTACATTTTGGGCTGAAAATTCACCGTCTGCACCAGTCAGGCATACAAGATCACCGTCGAGAAAAACCGTCGCCGCGTTCAAGGGAGTGAAATCGGCTGCGTCTTTCACCACTCCATGAACCAAAGCGCCTTCAGCTGAAAGCCTGACGATTGCCGCAAACAAGAAACCTAAAAAAATAAACCCCTCCAGTTCATGGAGAGGTCATGCACAAGCTTTTGTGCCCGCACACGAACCCCCCGTCGTCGCGAATTCAAATTCTTTCGGCGCCAGGTCTTCTGACTCTCGCATCTTCCTCTGGCGAACCTTCCCGGATTGCCCAGTGGTTTTTTCGCCTTCGTCCGCGATCACAGCGGCGGGGACTGTCTCCGTTTATCGGAACTTCCCTTGTCGCCGAAGAATTTTTAAGGCAAAATTAAAACATTTGTGATAATAAATGTCAATGATTAAAGGCGGTTTTTTTGTCTAAAGTAATTTCAATAACCAATCAAAAAGGCGGCGTGGCGAAAACCACAACAGCTGTGAACCTCGGAGCGTCATTAGCAGCCGCGGAAAAGAAGGTTCTGATAATTGACGCAGACCCCCAGGCAAACGCCACTATAGGGCTCGGGGTTGACTCAGCCCTCGCAAAAAACCTCTACGATATATTTTCCGGAAAATACGCCCCACTTGAAACCATAATAAAATTCGACTATCTGCCGGTCTTCCACCTCATACCTTCTTCACAGCACCTATCGGCGATGGAAGTCGAATTGGCCGGGGAAAACGACAGGAACGATTTTCTGAAAGAGGCTTTGAAAGAACTAAGGGACATTTACGACTACATAATACTCGACACCCCTCCGACCCTCGGTATTTTGACAGTCAACGCCCTTGCCGCCGCCGACAGCATTTTAATAACAATGCAGCCGGAATTTTACGCTTTAGACGGATTGAGCAAATTGATGAGGACTTACCAGCTCATCAACCGCGAGCTCAACCCTTCGCTGGCTATAGAAGGCATTATTTTCACCCTCGTCGACCCGAGGTTGAAACTGGTCAAAGAAATAATGGACGAGGTAAGGGAACATTTCCCGGAACTCGTGTTTTCAACCTATGTTGCGAGAAACATAAGGCTCGCGGAAGCTCCGAGTTTCGGCAAACCGATTCTCCTGTACGACGCCGAATCTACAGGGGCTAAAAACTATGTCTCTCTCGCTTTGGAGTTTTTAAAAAGAGAAAGGCTTGAATATGAAAAAAAGACTTGGTAAAGGTTTTGACGCCCTTATAGGATCCGCAACTTCTCTCAAGACTTCAGAAGACGAACTCGTCGAGTTAGACGTAAACATTTTAAAAAAAGGAAAGTTTCAGCCCCGGACTTATTTCGACGACGAAGCTCTTGAAGAACTTTCAAAGTCAATAAAAACGGACGGTATAATCGAGCCTCTCATTGTGCGTCATTCATCCGACGGCGCTTACGAGATAATATGCGGCGAGAGAAGATTTGAAGCCGCGAAAAAAATTGGCTTGAAAAAAGTACCGGCAATCGTGAAAGACGTCCCGGATTTGAAGGCGCTTGAAATATCGATGATTGAAAACCTCCAGAGAGAGAACCTCAATCCAATCGAAGAAGCAGAGGGCTACCACATAATGGCTAACAAATTTCACCTAAGCCAGCAAGACATATCTCAAAGAGTCGGCAAGAGCAGGTCTACTGTTGCAAACTCAATGCGGCTCCTCGATCTTCCGGAAGAGGTCAAACTGCTCGTCAGAAAATCCGGCATATCAGCAGGTCACGCGAGGACGATTCTTTCTCTTAAAGAGAAAAAACTCATGATAGTGGCGGCTCAGAGGATAGTCGATAAGAATCTCTCCGTGCGAGACACAGAAAACTACGTCGAGGAAATAAAGAGAACCCATAAACCTATCAAGAAACAGAAAAAAATTCACTCAAACCCTGAAATATCTTCCATCGAGAGCAAAATGTCCGAAAAAATCGGCAACCCCGTGAAGATAAAAATGTCGGGTAAAAAAGGGCGTATTGTAATAGAATTTTTTTCACACGAAGAACTCAACCAAATAATGGAAAAGTTCGGCGTCACCGAACTTTCATAGCATATTGTCAGGAGGGCTAATGAAAAAAACCGAAGAACGACTTAAAGAATTTTGCGAGATCCCTGGTCCAACCGGTATGGAATCCGCCGTGGCGAAAATGTTCATTGAAAAAGCGAGCTCTTTCTCCGACGAAACATACATTGACCACATTGGGAACGCAGTTGCCGTGAAAAAAGGTAAAGGTAAAAAGAAAATTATGGCCGCCGCCCACATGGACGAAGTGGGGTTAATCGTGACGAAAATACTCAAAGGCGGATTTCTCCGAGTCTATCAAGTAGGAGGGGTTGACAGATCCATTCTGCTGGGACAGGAAGTTGTAATACATTCTTCCGAAGGTGAAATCGAGGGCTTCATAGGCTCCAAGCCGCCTCATCTGATGTCCGGGGAAGAGACCAAAAAGCCACACACATGGGAATCCCTGTTCGTAGACACCGGCTTGGATGAAAAGGAGATACTGTCTAAAATATCGGTTGGTGATTTCATTTCCTACAAAGCGAAAAGCGTCAAGCTACTCTCAGATAATTTTTCATCCAAATCCATCGACAACAGATTCGGCGTCGCCGTTTTGGTGATGGCTCTCGAAAGGCTTTACAGGACTGAAACCGACTGGAGCTTTTACGCGGTAGGTACTGTTCAGGAAGAATGGACAGGGTTGGGCGCGAAGAGCTCTGCTAATATTATTAACCCGGACGTTGCCGTCGCGCTCGACGTCACGCACGGGAACCTGCCGGGTTTAAAGGATTCCGAGACTTTCAATCTCGGAAAAGGCATAACACTCTCTGTAGGGCCCAACATTCACAGGGGGGTTCTGTCCAAAGCGAAAAAAATATGCGAATACGAAGAAATTCCTTTTTCTTGCGAAATAGCTCCTTACGGAACAGGAACGGACGCCTACACTATACAGCTCGTTAAAAACGGCATCCCCTGCATTGTCGTATCCGCTCCCGTCAGATCAATGCATTCGCCGGTGGAAACCATTTCGGGTAAAGACGTGGAACGTGCGTCAAGACTTCTCTCGTCTCTTGTCAAAGAAATTGAAATTTCCGACCTCGACATAGACATTCCGGAAAAAGAGGAAAAGGAGTAGGCAATGTACCTTGAAAAACTTTCAAATTTATGCGGTGTCGCCGGTTATGAGCACAACGTGAGGAAGTTCATTAAAGACACCGTTTCCAAATACGTGTCTTCCGTGGAAACCGACGCCCTGGGGAATCTCATTTGCTTCGTAAAAGGAAAGGACAAATCGCAGAGGCTGCTCATGGCGGCTCACATGGACGAAGTCGGTTTTATCGTCGAGAGCATAGATAAGGACGGTTTTATCCATTTCACTCCGTCAGGGGGCGTAGACCCTCGAGTGCTTCCGGCGAAAAGAGTCCTCATAGGCGATAAATCGATACCCGGCATTATATGCTGGCCTCCGCCTCATTTGATGAAGAAAAAAAACGACTCAGTTCCCTCTGTTTCAACCCTCGTAATTGACATTGGAGCGGAAAATGAAAAGGCGTCCAAGGCGAAAGTTTCCGTAGGAGACTTTTTGACCTTTGACACAAAGTTTGGTTTTTTGACAAAAGACAGAATAAAGGGAAAAGCTTTCGACGACAGAATAGGCTGTTCTCTTTTGATGGACATACTAAAAAAGAAAGAAGAGTATCCTTTTGACCTTTTCGTCGTATTCACTGTTCAGGAAGAAGTTGGACTCAGAGGCGCAGGTGTCTTGGGCGAGAGACTTGACCCTAAAGCGGCGTTAATTCTCGAAGGAACAGGCGCGGCTGACTTTCCTCCCGACGATGACGAAATCGATCTGCCGCAATACCCCTCTCTCGGCAAAGGACCGGTGGTGACGATTTCAGACCGATCGATTTTCGTCGGAAAGAAAATGCTCGACCTCATAGAGAAGACAGCGAAAGAAAACAAGATCAAGTATCAGTTCAAACAACCGCAGGTCGGAGGCACAGACGCGGGAAGAATTCACGTATCGAGAAAAGGAATTCCGAGCGCGATAATCAGCGTCCCGGCGAGATACATTCATTCGCCTGTTTCTATTTCGTCACTTTCCGACTACAGGGAAACTCTCAAGCTGGTCGAAAGTATTATGCCGGTGATAGCAAAATCATTTTAGAAAAGAGGAGATTAAGATGAGAGATATCGCAGAAAAATTCACCCAGGCTTACGGTCCTTCAGGAAGCGAAAACAAAATTCGCAAGCTGATAGAAGAAGAAGTAAAGCAATACGCCGATGAAATAAGAACGGACAGCCTCGGGAACCTGATAGTACGGAAAAAAGGTCCTGGGAAAAAAATTCTCGTAGCGGCGCACATGGACGAAATCGGAGTTATAGTTAACTATATCGACGAAAGGGGTTTCCTGAGGTTCGCCCCGGTGGGAGGTGTTTATCCTCTCATAGCAGTCGGTCAGAGAGTGGTCTTTGAAGACGGCACCCAGGGAGCGGTCGGAAGCGAGACAAGAGACATAACTCCAGGATCGGTCCCTCCACTTTCGAAAATGTTTATTGACATAGGCGCCAAAGACAAAAAAGACGCCGCGGGAAAGATCGAGATTGGCGCTAAAGCGGGTTTTTCCCAGGCTTTCTCGGTCAATGGACAGAGATGGATATCAAAAGCCATGGACGACAGAATAGCTTGCGCTGTAATCGTCGACGCTCTCAAAAAAATCAAGAAACCCGCAAACGATTTGTATTTCGTCTTCACCGTCCAAGAAGAAGTGGGCTTGAGGGGCGCGAAGACTTCAGCTTACGCGATAGATCCGGACCTCGCAATAGCGGTCGATGTCACAGGCACCGGCGACACACCCAAAGGATTCGTCATGTCTGTTGAACTGGGAAAAGGACCCGGTCTAAAAGTGATGGACGCCTCAATCGTCGTCACAGAAAAGATGAAAAAATTCATGAAGAGCACCGCTGAAAAGAGAAACATACCTTTCCAGAATGAAATACTCGTCTACGGAGGAACCGACGCCGGAGCTTTCCACTTGACAAAATCGGGAATTCACTCGGGCTGTATTTCTATTCCGGCGAGATACATTCACTCTCCCAGCGAAATGATAGATTCTCAAGACGCGGAAAACGCTTCCAAATGGCTTGTTTCAATATGTGAAACTGACGCCGCGGCTTCGGGATTTTAAAATATGCAAAGATTTCAAGCCCGGTCATCAGATTCCGCAAGAAAAATTGAAATAATCGCGCCTTATCAAAAAAACGTACCGGGCTCGTGTCTTTGCAAATACGGAGACACTTGGGTCTGCTGTTCGGTCTCGATTTCCGAAGGCGTTCCGGCTTGGCTCAAAGGGAAAGGTCACGGGTGGCTTTCTGCCGAATACGGCATGCTTCCCGGATCATCCCCTCAGAGAGTCAAGAGAGAACGCATGTATTCCAATTCGAGATCTCTGGAAATAGGCAGGCTCATAGGAAGGTCTCTGCGTGCTGCTATTGACGTCAAATCTCTTCCCCAGAATACTTACACCATCGACTGCGACGTCATTCAGGCTGACGGTGGAACAAGAACCGCTTCCATAACCGGTTCGTGGGTCGCGCTTGTCATGGCTGTTGAAAACCAGAAAACTCTGCACAGGCTGAAATCCGATCCGGTTATAAGGCAGATTGGAGCTGTCAGTGCCGGCTTCTGGCAGAACAAGCCGCTCGTCGACCTCGATTATTCCGAAGACAGCTCGGCGGATTTTGACGCGAATTTCGTTTTCACAAAAGACCTTGACATAGTTGAAATACAGTCTTCCGCAGAAGGATACACGATCACAAGAAAAGAATTTTCCTCTCTTTTAGACATGGTCACCAAAGCAATGCCTCCAGTATTCAAGGCTCAGGATGAAGCACTGAACTCTCTCGGCATCCCGCTTAAATGCTAAACGGCAACATCTTCTCCAAAACTGTCGACACCCACAGACAAAAGGTCCGTCTTGATTCATACCTTTCGGCTTCAGGAGCGCCTACTAGCCGATCAAGGCTCAAAAAGCTCATTGAACAAGGGTTTGTTCAAGTCAACGGCGTAAAAATTACCACACCGCATCATTTCGTCAAAAGAGGAGATCTGCTCACCGTGACCTTTCCAAAAGAACCTGTCATGTCGCTCGAACCCCAGGAAATAGAAATAAAAATTGTCTACGAAGACGAAGACATCATTGTCATAGACAAACAACCCGGCATAGTTGTCCACCCAGCCAAAGGCAACAGGGAAGGTACTCTTGTCAATGCTCTGCTGTTTCACTCCTCTCTGACAAAAGCCGGATCAGACGATTACAGGCCAGGGATTGTCCACAGACTCGACAAGGACACCTCCGGTCTCATGGTCACCGCGAAAACAGAAAGTTCCTACAGAAATTTACAGCAACAGATATCGTCAAGGGAGATGAGTAGAGAGTATCTCGCCCTCGTCTGGGGAGAGCCGCAAAAGACCGGTTTTGTCGAAGCACCGATAGGCAGGAGTAGAGTGGACAGAAAAAAAATGGCGGTGACTTCTTACCTTTCTAAAGAAGCGAAAACTCATTTCAAAACCCTGGTCTGCTACGGAGCCGTGTCTTTACTGCTCTGCAGACTTGAAACAGGCAGAACCCACCAGATTAGAGTCCACATGAAGCATATAGGCCATTCTGTCGTTGGAGACAGAGATTACGGCGGAACAAACGTATATCCAAAAGGAGTTTCAGTAAAGTGGTCTTCCCAGATCCAGACCATAAAAAAACTGGCTTCAAGACAGGTGCTTCACGCCGCAAGGCTTTCTTTCAGACACCCAAGGGAAGGGGTGAATGTAAAATTTTTCTCACCCTTCCCCAAAGACCTGTTTCCTGTTTTTCAATTCCTTTCTAAAGAGAGAATCCGCTATTTTTCCTCAACGTAGACGACTGTAACCAGCGTTACGCCTTCTTCGTGGTTTGTAGCTACGGTGACGTTTAAGTCTTCTTGGTTGATCTCAACAAAAAAAGAACCGTCACTCGCCGTCTCACCAAGCACTTCGTATCCACTGAGGTTTTTGTAGTATTCAATGGCTTTTTTGGGGCTGTCTTCTGTTTCGAAAACCAGGGAGTAATGGTCAAATTCGTCGTCTCCGGAGTGCATGACGCTCTTCGGTTTTCCTCCGGGGTATATCAAATCTTCGTGAATGTCGTATTCGTCCAGATCGACTTCGCTTGAATAATGATACGAACCTGTCGAATCTTGTATCGTTATGCTTCCGTCGGAAATATCAACATCATCTCCTGTAATCTCTTCTGTTATCTGTTCGCCGATTTCCTCCCCAACCCGCTCGGAAATCTTTTCTCCAATATCACACGAACCGCAACAGCCATGGATGAACACGACCAAAGTCGCTAAAGGCAGAACAGACGTAAAAAGTTTCTTCATTTCCCCTCCGTTTCAGAATCTTTGGTTGTTTGACTCTTCTTTACCTTTTTCTTCTTTATTATCCCGATCAAGGTAATTATGAACAGATCAAGGCCCAACACCACTAGAGCCACGGGCCAATCCCTTTTAAAACTGAGATAACCAAAGTTGGAAAGCCAAAAAAGAACTCCGGCCAAGATAAGGATAATGCTGAAATTCAAAGCGATTTTCATATCCCCCCCTTTCAAGCACTTTTTTTATATCATAATTGCCCTTTCAAGGCAAAACAAGATCTTGCGCTAGTCTCGTGCAGACTTTAAACTTAATCAAAACGAAAGGAAAAAAATGCCATCAAAATACAAAATTATATGGATTGACGACGAAGTTGAACTCTTTGAACCACACATCAAACTCCTCCAAAAGCAAAACTACGGAGTGACAACCGCCAACAACGGTCACGACGCGGTTTCAATGATTGAAAGGGAATCTTTCGATTTGGTGTTTCTCGACGTTATGATGCCCGGAAAAGACGGCATAAGCGTTTTAGACGACATAAAAAGCCTTAAACCCGCCCTTCCGGTCGTAATGATAACGAAGAGCGAAGATGAAATAACCGTGGACGAGAGCATTGCCCTCAAGGCAGATGATTATGTCGTAAAGCCTGTTCATCCGAGCCAGCTCATAGCAGTCTGCAAAAAGTTCCTCGAAAGATCCAGGCTTATGGACACGAGAATTCCACCGAGATACACCGAAGAGCTCAAGACTCTTAAATCGCAGATCGAAAGCGAAGACCCTTTGGTATGGATAGAAGTCACGAAAAAAATCAACGCCTGGACGCTGAGACTTCTGGAAAGTTCCGATTCTCTTTTGCGTGAAATACATTCCGATATAAGAAAAGAGGCGAATATCGGGCTGTCTTCATTTTTCCAAAAAAACTACAAAGACATGATAAACCAAGACACCTTTTCCGTGATGTCGCACACATTTATGAGGAATGTCCTTTTACCCGTCTTGGAGGATCCTTCTCCTCTGCTTCTGATAATAATTGACTGTATGAGATCTGACCAGTGGAAGGAAATTTCAAAATTCCTCGAAAAATATTTTTCCATCAGCACAAGCCATTATTTTTCCATCCTGCCTTCGGCGACTCCTTATTCAAGAAACTCGCTTTTCTCCGGCATGACTCCGCAGGAGACAGTCCTGAAATTTCCTGAATTTTTGAAAATACTAGAACAGCCTCACCAGAACAAATTCGAAAAAGATTTCCTCCTCTCTTTTTTCAGAGACGTCAGGGGGTTTAAGGACCAAGACATTTCATACAAAAAAATCCTCAACAAAAATGGAGAAATCAATTTCCTGTCTGAAATTCAGAAAACAGTAAAAACCAAATTTTCAGCGGTCGTTGTAGATTTTGTCGATATTTTATCCCATTCGATTTCGCGTAATCCGATACTCGAAGAAATGATTCCGGACGAAACCGCCCTTAAGAGTGCCGCTATTACCTGGTTCGAAAACTCCCCTCTTATGCAGGCAATGATAAAAGCCGGTGAACTAGGCGCCACAATAGTAGTCACGACCGACCACGGTTCAATTCAGGTTAAGTCTCCTTCGATACTCAAAAACGCACAGGGCGAAGTATCTTCGAACTTGAGGTACAAATACGGAGAAAAGCTAGGGGTTATTGACAAACACAGAGAAAGAGCAGTAGTAATAACAGACCCCTATTCCTGGGGGCTTCCTTCACACAGGAAAAATTCAAATTACGTGATCGCTGTTCATGATTCATTTCTCGTCTATCCCACAAACCCCGAACAATATACAAAAGACTACATGAACACTTTTCAACATGGCGGAATTTCAACGGACGAAATTATAATCCCCTACGCAGTTATGAAACCCCGGTGAGTCCTATTTGCTTTGAGTGACTTTTAAAATTGATCCCTGATCATCGATCGTCACCCTTGTTATTTTCTGGTTTTCTTCGTCTCCCAAAGAAATCTTGGTCATGAACGTGAAAACCTTCATCTTTCCGGGTTTTCCCTTCGGAAGTCCTATTCCGAGTTTTTTGTTGAGCTGGATATCCGGGGTAGCATCTATTTCCTTGACTTCGTGCTCCGAATCAGAAAGCTCCGGCATTTTGTTGAGGATCCTTTTCAGCAATTCACTGTTTTTCATCCGAATAACGCTCCTTCACAAGACATACTTTTCTCCAGCCATGCCGTAGGCGACAAATTGCAAAAGAGTTTTTTTGTCGTCTTCGTCGAGATAGCCCTGGGTTCTAATCATTTTCCTCGAAAAATCGGTTTTTGCGTTTTTTAGTGATTGAGCCAGAGGAATTTCTTTCATGAAATACTGCAGAAAATATTTCACTATGAGATCCGCTTCTTGGTTCGGTGGCTGTTTAGGTCCATAAGAAATTGTCGTGGAGCCGACGTAAGCTCTTGCGCCTTTTTTCAGAAATGCCATGGGCATACTGTCTTTATGACCCCTTTTATCCGTGAGAGCTCCATAGCAAGCTTCGGTTGCAACTACGCTGTTTTCAGCTCCCGTGATGTCTGAAGAACTCATGAGAACAGGATAATAAGATGCTTCTTGTCCATACCAGAGATTTGTTTTTTTGTCTCCATGGACGTTGAAATACAGAAGAGCCTCGCTCGAAGACACAATTTCTCTCTCCAAATCTCCTCTTTCCACAGGTGGGGAAAGGACAAGCGGATTGCCGCTGTCGACCGTTTTGTAAACCTCCAGGGAAGCTTTCTCCCATTCTTTGGCTGAAACGCCTCTCTTGTCGCCTATCTCTAAATGCTTTCGCTCTTTCTCAATGAATTTGACAATAAAATCAGCGTCTTTTTCATCCGAGGGTATCCTCGATACGGGGAAATCCGGCACGAGAAATTCCCCGTCCCTGCATCCGTATGGATTGTCAGAAAGGACATGGCTGTCGGAATCTGTAGCGGGGTTTTCAATCCTGAAAAAAGGGATACAGCCGTCGTTCCCCAACAAAGTCACACTGTCGAAAAATGGCATAATATTTTCGATTATGCCCGTTCTCAGTTCTTGGCAGGAAAAATCCTCTTTCGCCGAGATGTCTTCGGCCTTGAATACTTCTCCGCGAAGCCGTATCGCCTTCAACAGACTATCCACGTCCGTGCCTGCAGCTTTTAATCTCTGCAAAGGGATAATAAATGCTGTCTTCACTTTATTTTAATCCGATAAGAGGTTATAATGAAAGATACAATTGATTGCGAAAAGAGTAAATAGTTGAGTTTGTAAATCATAAAGGAGCAAGTTCGATGAAGAGAATCCTCTGCGGAGTTCTTCTGTGGTTTTTGGTTTTCTCCGGAAGATCAACCCCCCTATCCGACGGCGCCGAGAACATTGACAGAAAATATTTCGACGATTATTTTCCTTCCATCTTTCTCAGCACTGAATCCGGAAACATACATATAGTTAGCGACGATACGCTATTCGTTGAAATCGTCAAGACAATCCGAAACATAAATCCTGATTCCGCTCTTGTACTTTTAGATTACGCCGAAATCGAATTTGACACCTCCGAAGGAAAGCTTTCTTACTCGTTCTCGGGAACTTCAGAAGGTTTTCCCGAAGACGTGAGCTGCCAGGTAAGTTTTATTTGCCACGTCCTTCCCAGCACTGAAATCCACGCTTTTTCCGGATCGGGAAACATAGATATTCACGAGATTTTCTCCAAAGTTTTCTGCAACGTCGAAAACGGAAATATTAACATGGCTGGCGGAAATGGAACAGTCGAACTCAAGTTGGGAAAAGGCAACATAAATCTAAGGTGGAGCATGAGAAACACCGACGCCCTTCTGATAGAATCCGGCCAAGGAAACATAACCGTTTTACTGCCCTTGTCTCTTTGCGCTGATTTATCGGTGAAACTCGCTCAGGGAAATTTCACGATATCCGGTTTTGAACAAATCCTCCAGAACTCCTCAACCGAACAAGGTCTTTACACCTTTACGCTGAGAGACGGAGGGACAAAGGTAGATATAACGAACAACCAGGGAAACATTACTATCTTAGGATACTGAGTTGAAATTCCCCAAGGGCAATCTAATAATAGAAAACACCAAGTTGAGTTTTGTGGATTTCGACAAAGTTCTAAATGCTTCCAAACAGGAGAGAGCCTATAAAATATCAGGTTACATTTCAATAATTTACCCTGAATCGATAGATCTGCTCCTCGTAAAAAACGGGGAACCTTACAACGCTATAACGTTTTCCCATGAAAAAAAATCCGTCATAGGCATCTCGGAAGTAGTCGACAGGGCGAAAAAATCCATGATGGGAATAGTAAATTTTTACGAGGTACCCGAAGAACTCCTGCTTTTCATTCTGATATCCGCGACGAGAAAACCCGTATTCAGCGCTATCGGCTGGGAGAAGGTGGAAAAGATAATCAGCAACAAAGAGACGTTGATCTCGAAGTTTTTCTCCATAAATTTCACCGGTTTTCTCGAATACGCCTTCGACATCGAGCATAATTATCTGAAAATCATAAACGGCGAAATAGTAAAAGGCTACTATGCCTCGAAGACATCGACCCAGTCAAGCTGGCCGGAATTCATCATTCAGTTAGAGGAAAATTTCAAAAACAAAAAAGGCAACATCCGAATAGAGGGATACCTCTGCAAGACAGACGACAAGGAAGTTCAAGCCTCACCCGCCCAGATAGCACTTTTTTTCAGCTCCATAAACAGCACTTTCTCGAAATTTTCGGATATCCTCGGGAAGACGATAGTGGTTAACACCGCTGAGACAAGTTACAACAGGGTGAAAGAGCAATTTTCTTTCATGGATTCGACAACCTTCGAAAACATTACAATTGAAGGTTCAATCGTCACCACTCCAAAAGAATTGGTCAGGGCTTTCGTGGTGTGGTTCGACTTGGTAAAAACCTCTTTTTCCTCCATAATCGGGGACATTGAAACTGAAAACATAATCCAGCAAGCCATCCACGAATACAGGTTCGCTCTTAAATCCATCGGGTTTTTCGAAAAAAGTTCTCTGGCTTTCAAAGAATGAACCGCGGTTCTCTTTACGTAGTCTCCACTCCCATCGGCAATTTGGAAGACATTACTTACAGAGCCGTAAGGATTCTGTCTGAAGTCGACATTGTAGCCTGCGAGGACACTCGCAGGACATCTATTTTGCTGAATCACTATGGAATAAGAAAAAAACTCGTATCCTTCAACGAGGAAAATAAAAATTACAGAACAGAAAAATTGATTTTGTATATGTCAGAATCCAAGTCGGTGGCTTTAGTCAGCGACGCCGGAACCCCGGTTGTCTCCGATCCCGGATACTCTCTCGTAAGGAGATGTTCCGAAGAGGGAATAAGAATCATACCTGTACCCGGACCTTCAAGCGTGACTGCGGCGTTGTGCGTCTCTGGATTCCGAGCGGAAGAATTCATGTTTTTCGGTTTCCTTCCACGAAAGAAATCCAAGAGAGAGAAAAAAATACTTGCGATTTCTGAATCGAGTGTCCCTTCGGTTATTTTTGAATCTCCGATGAGAATCTCCAAAACCTTGGATGAAATAGCCCAAAGGTTCCCGGAAAGGGAAATATTCATAGCCAGAGAGATGACAAAAATAAACGAAGAGCTTCTGCTTGGAAAACCCTGGGATATCGCCCAAAAATTTTCAAACCACGTGGTCAAAGGCGAAATAGTCCTTGTAATCGGAGGAAAGTAATTTGATAACGAAAAACACGGCCGAAAGTTTCAGAAAAGTGGTGAGACCGGTGGTCTCTCTTATGAAGTTTCTGCATTTGACACCGGACTCGCTGACAATCATAGGGCTTTTGATGACAGCTGTTTCAGCTTTCTTTATCGCCAGTGGCAATTTTCTGTTTGGCGGAATAATGCTTCTTTTTTCAGGCCTTTTCGACACGCTGGACGGTGAACTCGCCAGAGCGACTTCAAGAGTTTCTACAAGAGGCGCTTTTCTCGATTCGGCGGTCGACCGACTGGGCGAATTCATCACTCTGGGTTCGTTCGCTTACTGGTCTTTGTACACCGAACCTTTTTATTTCACGGCTTCACCTACCGATAAAAATTCTTTTATTTTGATTCTATTTGGTGTATTATTTGGCTCATTGCTGACAAGTTACCTCAGAGCGAGAGCGGAAGGTCTTGAAAACGACGCGAAAAATGCTTTTTTCGCCAGACCGGAAAGGGTTATTTTCACGGCGTTGATAGCTATTATCGGAAAAAAGACCATTTTCTGGGGAATGGCAGTTTTTTTGTTTTTAGTCGGGATCACTTGCATTCAAAGGTTTTATTCAATATGGAGGAATTTTTCAGGAGGTAAAAATGGCTGATAAGAAAGTCAGGGTCGGAATCATAGGAGTCGGGAACTGCGCTTCTTCACTGGTGCAAGGTGTTTATTATTATAGAAACACCCGGGAAAAAGATTCTGTACCTGGGATTATGCACGTAAATCTAGGCGGATACCACATAAGAGACATTGAATTTTCCTGCGCTTTCGACGTAGTTGAAGGCAAAGTTGGAAAAGACCTTTCTCAGGCTATATTCTCATTTCCCAACAACACTTACAAGTTCACCGACGTCCCCAACCTCGGAGTCAAAGTACACAGGGGAATGACCCATGACGGAATAGGAAAATATCTGAAAGACATGATCAAAAAGGCGCCAGGTCCTTCAGACGATGTCTTGAAAATCATCAAAGACACGGGAACAGACGTAGTCATCAACTACCTGCCCGTCGGGTCCGAAGAAGCCACAAAATGGTACGTAGAGCAGATTCTCGCGGCAGGCGCTGGAATGGTCAACGCAATACCGGTCTTCATAGCTACTTCCGAATACTGGTCTAAAAGATTCGTGGAAGCCGGACAGCCGATTATAGGCGACGACATAAAAAGCCAGGTCGGCGCAACAATAACGCACAGAATTCTCACTCAGCTGTTTATCGACAGAGCGGTTAAACTTGAAAAGACATACCAGCTCAACGTCGGCGGAAATACTGACTTTCTCAACATGCTCGAGAGAGAAAGGCTCGAATCCAAAAAAATTTCAAAGACCCAAGCCGTAACTTCCCTGTTGCCTTTCAAGATGAACGAAGAAGATATCCACATCGGACCTTCAGACTACATACCTTGGCTGAAAGACAGGAAATGGTGCTATATCAGGATGGAAGGCAAGACTTTCGGCGACGTCCCTCTCAACCTCGAGGCCAAACTGGAAGTATGGGACTCCCCAAATTCCGCCGGAGTCGTCATAGACGCGGTGAGGTGCATCAAACTCGCCAAAGACAACGGAATAGCCGGACCTCTGACTGAACCGGCCTCTTATTTCATGAAATCTCCTCCGAAGCAGTATCCTGACAGTATATGCAGAGATAAAACTGAGGATTTTATAAGGAAATATTCAGATAAAACCAACAAGGACAAAAAACCGGAAAAGCGCTCCGGCAAAAAATAACTTTTCAAATGCCTCTCTTTATATCTTTCGAAGGCGTCGAAGGCAGCGGAAAAACGACGCAGATATTGATGTTGAAATCTTATTTCGAAGGCAGCGACAATCTCTGCACGGTCACAAAAGAACCCGGGGGAACGGAAGTCGGCTCAAAAATCCGTGACATACTTCTGCAGAACAAATTTGACGTATCGAACTACACCGAACTTTTTTTGTACATCGCCAGCAGAGTAGAAAACACCGAGAAAGTCATCATCCCTTCCCTAAAAGCCGGAAGGATTGTCATATCCGACAGGTACGCCGACTCGACGGTGGCTTACCAAGTTTACGGACGCGGACTGCCAGAAGCCCTCATTGACGACCTCAACATGATCGCGACGAGAGGCATTAACCCTAACTTGACTTTTCTGCTGGACTTCGACCCCGGAAGCGGTCTGGAAAGAAAAGGTCTGAAAAAAGACAGGATTGAGAAAGAAAATATAGATTTTCACATTAGGGTGCGCGGTGGTTACAAAACCTTGGCTAGAAAACATTCCGACAGGATAGTGGTGGTGGACGCAAATCTTCAACCAGAGGAAATACACAGGTTGATAGTAAAAACTATCCATAAGAAATTTCCAAATTTTTAAAATGACAACCACAGGAAATTCAAGGGGGATTCATATGTCGCGAAAACAGCTTTTTATTATCATTTTTGTATGTTCTCTTCTGAGTTCTTTCGCGGGAGCTACTTTCGGCATCTTTGCCAGAACGCACACTTCTCCTCCGGGAAACATCAGAGAAGACCTTGAATACTTTTCACAATCCCTGGACATGATACTTTCAAATTACGTTATAGACGTCCAGTCGAGAGACCTCATAGAGTCTTCCGTCAAGGGCATGCTCGACGTGCTCGACCCTTACAGCGTGTATTACGATTCGGTTGAGTACGCGAGAATGCAGGAAAACACCTCTGGAAATTTCGGCGGTCTCGGCATAGAGATAGGCCTCAGAGGAGAAGTCCTGACTGTGATAGCGCCTATGGACAACACCCCAGCCGAGAGAGCCGGGTTGTTAGCCGGCGATCAGATTCTAGAGATCAACGGAGAAAAGACAGAGGGGATAACTGTAGACGAAGCGGTGAATAAACTGAGAGGAATACCCGGAACTGAGGTCGAGGTCAAAATACTTCACCCAGGGCAGACAGAACCCGTCGACATAACAATCGTCAGGGAAATCATCCACCTCAAATCGGTTCCTTACTCAGAAATAATAAAAGGAACAGATATCGGTTACATCAAGCTCTCAAATTTTTACAACGACGCGGGTTTGGAAGTCTCCGACGCTGTTCGGGATTTGATGGAAAGAGGAGCAAAAAAATTCATCCTCGACCTCAGGGGAAACCCCGGAGGGTTGCTCAGAGAGGCGATTGTCATTTCCAACGTGTTTTTGCCGAAAGGGGCGACTGTGGTTGTCACCAAGGGAAGAATCGGAAGCGACAGGTTTTTCTCTCAGAACGAGCCCTTGGCTTTAAACGCGCCTTTGATTGTTCTTGTCAACTTCAGCAGCGCTTCAGCTTCGGAAATTGTCGCCGGCGCAATTCAAGACCACGATAGAGGGCTGATTATTGGCTCCAGGACTTATGGAAAAGGCTCCGTTCAGAACATTTTCCCTCTTGACCGGGGTGTTAGGGGAGCGATAAAACTGACCACAAGCAGATACTATACTCCATCGGGCAGGCTTATAGACGCAGGACATTCAAGGACGAGACAGCAAGTTGAAGACAACGTCTCCCTCGCAGATTCAGGCCCTTACACGACTTTGGGTTCTCTGAAAAGAGAAGTATGGGGAGGAGGCGGGATATACCCTGACTTCCTTTACTACGCTTCCCTTTTGACCGACGATGAAATCGCCCTTTCCACAAAAGGAGTTTATTTCACTTACGCCACCGAGTATTCACTCGAGCATTCCTCTCTTGGAGTTGATTTTGTCCTCACGGAAAAGGACATGGAAGATTTTTACGCTCTATCGGCGGACTCAGGCATATACATTGACGAGACGACGCCGGAAAATGTACGCAAAAACATTATTTCCCATCTCAGGGTGACAATAGCGACTTCTTTGTTCGGACCGGATAGCAGATACTACGAAGCTCTGAAATCTGACGAACAGGTCTCATTAGCTGTCAGGCTTCTTGAGCAGTCAAGCCAACCCATGGACATATTCGATGTGGCAGAGGATCATCTTGACTGGCAGTTCATTGACGAAAAAGCGCTCGCTTACGAAGACAGTATCAGGGCAATTATAGATGAATGAAATCCTCGCTGTCGGTTCAGTCGCACTCGACACCATTGAAAACAGCAAGGGAAAATTCAAGGACATCCCAGGGGGCTCACTTTCTTATTTTGTAAGCTCAGCCGCTCTTTACGTAAAGGTGATCCCCCTCGGAATAGTGGGAGACGACTTTCCCCCCTTTTCGGAAGCATGGGGCGGCGGCAGGAAAATTGACGGGTCCAACTTCTCTATCGCCAGGGGGAGAACTTTCCGCTGGTGGGGAAAATACGACGAGGATCTCGATTTCAGACAGACCCTTTACACCGACCTCGGAGTTTTTGAAAACTTCAAGCCCCTGCTGACGTCATCAGCTAAAAAAGCGCCCTACGTATTTCTTGGCAACATATCCCCGGAATTACAGCTTGAAGTGATCTCCCAGACAAATAAAACATCTTTCAAAGCCCTCGACACCATGAATTACTGGATAGACGGATTTCGCGACGCCCTTATGGAAGCTGTATCAAAGGTCGATCTTCTCATAATAAACGACCAGGAACTGGTTCATCTGACAGGTAAACAATCCGAAATATCGGCTTTGATGGATTTGTTCGACATCGGGCTTAAATACGTTGTCTTAAAAAGGGGAAAACACGGAGCTCTGGTCTTTTCAAAAGAAAATTTTAAAAACTGCGGAATATACGAACACGCTCAGGTCGTCGACACCACCGGCGCTGGAGATTGTTTCGCCGGCGGTCTGATGGGTTATTTGGCTTCGACCACAATAAGATGCGAAATCGATACCCCCGTAGGTTGGAAAAACATGAAGTCATCTCTAAAAAGGGGCGCGGCAGCAGCGTCTTTCGCCATAGAGGGTTTCGGCTTGTCTTCGCTTATTAAGGCGAAAAAGAAGGACATTGAAGCGAGAACCAGGGAAATAAAAAAATGAAATATCCCAGGGAGTTCTCGCTGGTTCTCAGGCTTGCCGGCGTAGCCTTTCTCCTCATATTCCTTCTCTCGGGAACTTTTCAACTGACTCCAAACCTTAAAAACCGTCTGATCAGGACAGCTGTCATCGCGCTGTCCGTCATCGCACTGAGGTACGCTGAAGAAAAGAAAAAAGGCGAAAAAGCATTTTGGGTTCTCGTATTTTTCGCGCTGCTTTTTGCAGGAATCTTCAACGCATTTTTCCAGTTTCTGACTGTATGCGCTGTAGTGTCGGTTGTTTGCCTGATACTCTTTGTCTTTCTGGCGACAGTTAAAATTCTTTTAATATACAGAATCGGGAGAAAACGCCGGGCTGAACTCTTTTTTTACCCGTCTCTGGGCATTCTCTCTTTTTTATCCCTGGCGGCATAAGATGATCAGAGTAGGCGCTTCTCTTATTTCTTCAGATCTTCTCGATCTCGGAAATGTCATAAAAAATCTCGAAACCTCCGGAGTCGATTTTTTCCATTTCGACGTCATGGATGGGCATTTCGTTCCGAACCTGACTTTTGGACCGGACCTCGCATGCCAGATCAAAAATTTCACAGATCTTCCTCTCGACGTCCACCTCATGACCGACCGCCCCGAAGAAACAGCCCAATGGTTTCTCAGGTGCCATCCAGACTACATTTCCTGGCACGTCGAAATCGAGGCTGCCCACGAGCGCATATCCTCTATGTTGAGAAAAAACTCGATTCGCCCAGGAATGGCGATAAACCCCGGGACACCTGTTGACAAGATTTTCCCTTTTCTGCACCTTTTAGATTTTGTCCTTATTATGAGCGTCAACCCCGGATTTGGAGGTCAAAAATTCATCGACAAAGCCGCTGAAAAGGCTTTGGAGATAACAAAAAAGAAAAGAATCGAATTATTCATAGACGGAGGAATAAACGACAAAACCGCACCCATCGCAAAAAAATTCGGTATAGAAAACCTCGTCTCGGGCTCGTACCTCGTCAAATCAGCGGACATCTCCCAAAGTTTAGAAAAGCTGAAGTCCTGCTGAAGACATTCAGACTCCCAAACGCACTTTTTTTGTGCAATTTTATATGACTCCGATCCAATAATTTTCTGTACAGTGCGCAAATTCATATCATAGAGCAGGTTGTTCTATTTGGCATGATATATGCAAACATCATTTTTGGAGGAAAAATATGAAGAAAATGTATATGCTGCCAGTTCTAGCGCTTTTGTCAATGGGCTGTAGTCAAAGGCCGTCTATGGTTCAAAACGCTTTCACCGTGACGGGAGACGGCGAAATACGTTTGTACTGGGATCCAAACACGGAATCAGACATCGATTTTTACAGGATTTACAGGTCATACACCCAGTCAGGATTTTACGAATTGATCGCAGAAACCCCTTTTGAATGTTTTATAGACTATGCCGTATCAAACGGCGTCACATATTTTTACGCCGTCTCCGCGGTAAATGGATACGGTGAAGAAGGACCTCTGACAAACTACCTGATATACGACACACCCAGGCCGGAGGGTTATTATGCTTCTATTCTCGACATCTACCTGGACCCTTCTCTCGCCGGCTGGGATTTCTCGTCTTATTCAGTGTGCGACGCGCAATCAGTTGTATGCGACATCTACTACGAGGTCTACAACGGACAAGGCTACATAGTCTGCGCAGACCTCAACACAGACATTCAAGATATGGGCTGGGTCCGCTGTTTCGATGAAATCTCTTACGCTCCGACGCAGGGTTGGTCTCCTACCGGAGATGCCGTCGCAATACCCAACCACGTCTACATAATATGGACGAGAACCGACAACTACGCCAAAATATTCGTCCGCGAAACAAACGGCGACGAAATTGTTTTCGACTGGGCTTACCAGCTCGAACCAGGAAACAGAGAACTCGGAATAAATCCGGATGTGTATACCTCGCGGGAAACAAAATGAAAATATTTGTGATTTTTATGTTCCTGACCCTCCTACTTCCTCGCCCGTCTCTCTTGTCCCTCGGAGAGACGGGCCATGAGGGATTTTTTGGTCCTTCTCCGGTTATGCCGCCCACGCAGGTAAACAGCCCCGGATCGTTAAAAGGGGCTAAAACCGTCCAGAATTCAATGTCCATAAAACTTCTGGTTTCGGTCATCCTGAAGTTCGACTTTTTCTGGGACGAAAACAACGACGGAGAGGCATATATACCTGTCTCGACAATAGAACCAAACCGTCTGTTTCAAAAATATTTAAAAGGCAAATCCCCAACAGACCCTTTATAAGCCTTTCAATCTGAATCTGCCTCTTGTAAGATAAAGCTGTTTTTGCGATAATACTTCCATGTCCAAATACAAAGACATTATCTACATCAAAAAAGCTATCGACATCGCCAGGGGCAAAGACAGGGCTGTTGCGCCGAATCCTACCGTGGCATGCCTTTTAGTAAAAAACGACAGGATAATTTCAAAGGCTTTTCACAAGGGTCAGGGAACCCTTCACGCCGAAAGGGCGGCTCTGATTAAAGCCGGAAGAGAAGCGGCGGGATCGACACTTTACGTCAACCTCGAACCTTGCTGTCATTGGGGGAGAAATCCTCCCTGCACCGACATAATAATTGAATCCAAGGTAAAAAGGGTCGTCTATTCTCTCAAGGATCCAAACGAAGAAGTCAACGGAAAAGGAGCGAAACAACTCCAAAAGGCAGGCATAGACGTATCTTCGGGAATCTGCGCTGAAGAGGCTTTCGACGTGAACGAAAGCTATTTTGTCAGCCGTATTTTCAAAAGACCTCTTGTTTCAATTAAATTCGCCACCTCCGCCGACGGTTTCGTCCGTGACAGGAAAGGCGTTTCAAAATGGATAACAGGCGAAAAGGCGAGACATCAAGGCAGAAGACTGCGTTCTCTCCACGCAGCGGTCACCGTCGGAACCAAAACCATCTTGGAAGACGATCCTCAGCTGACCGCAAGGATTCTTCGACAAAAGGACCCCCTGAGGGTTGTCTTAGACAAAAGTCTTAGAATTCCCGGGGACAAAAAAATTTTCGCCGATGGAAACCACATCGTCTTCACCTCATCTGAAAGAGATCTGCCCAAAGCCGAAAAGTTGTCCCCCAAAGATTTCAACCTCAAGAACATATTGAACATACTTTATTGTAAACATAAGATAATCTCTCTTCTCGTAGAAGGAGGTCCGGTTTTAGCTTCATCTTTCATAAGGGAGGAATTGTTCGATTACGTCTACCATTTTATCGCCCCTTATTTTCTCGGGGAAGGTTTGAAGATGTCAAACGAATTGTTTTCTCTTGAAGACCGCTTAAACCTTGCAAGAAAAAGAGTTCAACCACTCGACGAAGATTTTCTGATAGTATATAAAAATCTTCGCAACAAAATTAAAATTCTGGAGGACGGCTGTTTACAGGCATCATAGAGGAAACCGGCGTTTTGAAAAAAATCGAAAGGCGCGGCCAATTCTGGGACATAGCGGTCTCTTGTGAAAAGGTGCTTTCAGATCTAAAAATAGGCGACTCAGTCAGCATTGACGGGACTTGCCTGACAGTCACCGAAATCAACCCCGGCATTTTCCGTTCGCAGGTCTCGCTTTCCACCTTCAACACGACAAAGATCAAACATTGCCGGCCCGGCGCTGTCATCAACCTTGAAAGAGCTCTGCGGGTGAACTCAAGGGTCGGAGGTCACTTTGTTCAGGGACACGTCGAGACCACAGGAAGAATCCTGAAGTTTCTGAGATCCCCCGGAAACTCGACCCTCGAAATACACATCCCGAAAAACTTCCTCAGCGGCATCGCTGTCAAAGGTTACGTCGCCGTTGACGGAATCAGCCTGACCGTCCGATCAAAAAAACATTTGTCAATAGACATCATAGTAATTGAAGAGACGTTCCGCAGCACAAACCTTAAACACGCACGGCCAGGGCAGTATGTCAACATAGAGAGAGACTATATGCCTTTGACACATGGAGGAACGAAATGATCCACACCATAGAAGAAGCATTGGATGACATAAGGAAAGGTAAAATAGTCATCGTCGTCGACGACGAGGACAGAGAAAACGAGGGCGACATGGTTATCGCCGCTGAAAAGGCGACGCCCCAGGACATAAACTTCATAACAAGGCATGCACGCGGTCTTCTCTGCGTCTCCATGACTGAGCAGAGGATGAACGATCTGGGTATTCCCATGATGACCCAAAACAACACCGCGCCTCTTCAAACAGCTTTCGGGGTATCTGTTGATGCTTCTCACGGAGTGACAACCGGCATCAGCGCCAAAGACCGGGCTAAAACAATAAACCTTCTCGCTTCAACCGCTTCAACCTCAGCCGACTTCGTCATGCCGGGTCACGTATTCCCTCTCAGGGCTAAAAAAGGCGGCGTGATGAGAAGGGCGGGTCACACTGAAGCAATCGTCGATCTTGCGAATTTGGCGGGTGTGTATCCGGTAGGTGTTCTCTGTGAAATCCTCGCCGAAGACGGTTCCATGGCAAGGCTTCCGGAGCTGGAAAAAATTTCCGAGGAATTCGGATTGAAGATAATCACTATAAAAGATCTCATCTCCTACAGAACAAAAAAGGAAAAACTCATTCACCGAAGTGCCGAAGCCCACCTTCCTACGAAATGGGGAGATTTCGAACTGATACTCTACGAGACACAAATAAACTCAGATGTTCACGCCGCTCTCGTCAAAGGAAAATTCGAGAAAGACGAGAGTGTTCTCGTCAGGGTTCATTCAGAATGTTTTACCGGAGATATTCTCGGATCGCTCAAATGCGACTGCGGCGATCAGCTTCACGCCGCCATGAAATTGATAGAAAAAGAGGGTAAAGGGGTCATACTATACATGAGGCAGGAAGGAAGGGGGATAGGTTTGGTCAACAAAATCAAAGCCTATTCTCTTCAGGAAAAAGGGCTGGACACTGTCGAAGCGAACCTATGCTTGGGCTTCAAAGCAGATGAAAGAGACTACGGAATCGGAGCCCAAATACTCTCGGATCTAGGCCTGTCCAAAATAAAAATCATGACGAACAACCCGAAAAAACTTATAGGTCTTTCGAGTTTCGGCCTTACCATAACTGAAAGAGTGCCGCTTGAAATACCGCCCAACGATAAAAATTTGAATTACCTGAGGACAAAAAAAGAAAAACTTGGACACATTTTAAAGGAGGTCTGAATGCCCATTGTCAGGGAAGGCAAATATTCAGGAAAAGACAAGAAATTCGCTTTGGTAGTTTCTCGGTTCAACTCCACAGTGACCGCCCGCCTTATCGATGGAGCGCTCGACGCTCTTCGAAGGCACGACGTCAACGAGGAAGATATACACGTCATTTGGGTGCCCGGAGCCTTTGAGATTCCGGCGGTTGCGAAAATCACCGCCTTTTCGGGCAAATACGACGCCGTGATCTGTCTGGGATCCGTCATAAGAGGAGACACTCCTCACTTTGATTACGTGGCGGCCGAAGTCTCAAAGGGCGTGGCTTCTGTCGGCATATCGTCCAAAGTTCCGGTCATATACGCAATAATAACCGCAGACACACAGGAGCAGGCTCTCGACAGATCCGGGATCAAGTCCGGCAACAAAGGTTTCGACGGAGCCCTGTCCGCTCTCGAAATGGCGAACCTTTATTCGGCACTGGAATGACCTTTGCAGAGTCTTCACTATCTGAGAAAACTGATAATCAAAAAACTCTATAGGGACGAATTCTGTGAAGAAGACGACAGTCTTTTTTTCGACTTCTACTGCAAAGCTCTCAACGGTGAAGACATTGCCTGGCTTGAGGATAAAATCAAAAAAATAAAAAATAATCTCGAAAAAATCGACAAGTGCATAAAAAGCAATTCAAAGAACTGGAACATTGAAAGGGTGGGTCTCGTTGAGAGGCAGATCCTGAGGTTGTCCATAGCCGAAATATTTTTCTACCCAGAGGTTCCGGTCGCTGTTGCGATGGACGAAGCAATAAAGCTCGGTAAAGAATTCTGCGGCTCAAAGGCTTCTTCTTTTATAAACGGAATCCTCGAAGCGGTCGCGAGGGAAAAATAAAAGCGGCGATATTTTCCGACATCCACGGCAACCTTCACGCTTTTGAAGAACTCAAAAAACAGATTTCATCCGTTTCCCCCGACAAAATCATTTTTCTTGGAGACGCGGTTGATTACTGCGCTTTCCCAAACGAATGCGTGGACGAGGTCGAGAGTCTATCAGACTTAAAACTCCTCGGAAACCATGACGCGGCCGTTCTGGGAAAGATATCAGATGAATATTTCAACCCGGACGCCAGAAAATCGCTGTCTTGGACTCGAAAAGTTCTGAAACCAGAAAAACTAAAGACAATATCAGAATGGAAAATGACAGAACAAGAAGTCATCGACGGCTGGCACATCGCTTATTCCCACAGCTCTTATTCATCTCCGGAAAAATGGACCTACATTTCAGATTCTGAAGATGCGTCGGACGAAATCAAAAAGACAAAAGAAAATAATTTTGATATAATTTTCATAGGACACACTCATATACCGATGGTTTTTTTTCAAAACGAAAAAATGAGGCTTTTGCGGATGAGAGAAGAAACGGAACTGGAGCTTGGCAGAAATTGCCGTTGTATAGTCAACGTCGGGAGCGCGGGTCAACCCCGAGACGAAAACAAAATGCCGGGTTTTGTGGTTTTTGACTCTTCTTCGGACAAACTGACCTTCAAGCGTTTCGAGTACGACTACATGTCGGCTTTCAAAGCTGTATCGACAAGCGGCCTCCCTAAAAGCCTCGCTTTGAGGTTGCTGCTGGGAAAATGAAAAGATTTTTAACGTTAGCCCTATCAGCGGCTCTTTTTTCCTGCACCGACAGCAAGAGGGTGGAAATTCCTCTCATGGAAGACAGCTCGGCTTTTCGGGACGCGGCGGTCTCAGAGACCGTCGTCGCGGTTCTGGACTCGGGAGAATACCTCTCTTCGCTGATTTCGAGGTCATCTCCCCCATACATAAATTCAGGAGAAGTATCCCTCGTTTTCAACAGCCTTTTCAGGACAGATCTGTGCAGGCCCGGTGAGACCCTTTTTGTCTACATAGACAATGACACCGTGACTGACATGCTCTTCAAGAGAAGAGAAGACCAAATATACCGGGTTTTCAAAACAGAATCCGGGTGGAAGGGAGAGACGGTTGAAGTTGCCGTGACATACGTTCCTTTGCTCATAAGGGGAAAGATAGACCAAGAAAGCCCCTCACTTTGGCAAGGCATTATAAAAGCGGGGGGAAACGACGACCTCGCCGCCACCTTCTGCAACCTACTACAATACCAGGCTGATTTCACCTTCAGCTCCCGCGTCGGAGACTCATTCGAAATACTCGTCTTCAAAAAATATTTGGATGGAGAGCTGATAGGCAGAACTCCTATATTTTCAGGAATATACTGGGGAAGCAAGACTTTCGGCGACGCCTATTTATATTCGCACTCAAGATTTTCGCACTTCAGCCGCGACGGACAGAGTTCCGAGAGAAAGTTTTTATCATCCCCTGTTTCATACACGAGAATATCCTCTCATTTTTCTCCCGCGAGATTCCACCCCATTCTACATTACACGAGGGCTCACAGAGGCGTGGATTATTCAGCCCCGACAGGCACGCCTGTTTCCGCCGTATCAGGAGGGACAGTCTCCCTTTCGGGGTGGGCTGGAGAAGCGGGAATTGCAGTCAGAATCCAGCATTCAGGCGGAATAGAAAGCGAATACTATCATTTGAGCAGAATCGCAGACGGCGTCGTCAAAGGCAAAAGGGTCGAACAAGGTCAAGTAATAGGATTTGTCGGTTCAACAGGCCTTTCGACAGGACCTCACCTGCACTTCGGCATCAAAATCAACGGAACCCACGTCGACCCTCTTCCCGTTCTGGAAAGAGCTTCGGGTGAAGAACTGCCCCAATCAGAAAAAATACTTTTCCACAAAGCACTCAGGTATTACTCACTAATCGGCGAGATCACCGAAGATTTGAGTTTCATAGAAATCGAGACAAGCGTTAATCCCTCTCCCTGACTATGGATAAAGCCGTCGAAATCAAAGAACTGAAAAAAACTTACAGGACGGGCTTTATACCTAAAAAAATAAACGCCCTCAACGGGCTCTCTTTCTCTGTTGAACAAGGATGCATTTACGGACTTCTCGGTCCTAACGGGGCGGGGAAAACAACTACGATGAAAATTTTGACCGGCATTTTGAAGAAAGATTCCGGAGAAGCTCTCGTGTTCGGTGAAGTTGCGGGAAGCATGAAATCCAGGTCCATTACAGGTTTTCTCCCTGAAAATCCGGTTTTCTACCCCCATTTGACCGGGGAGGAGTTCATGGAACTGGCTTTCGACCTGGTAGGAAAAGGTAAGGACGTAAAACACACTGAAGAACTGCTCGATTCCGTGGGGCTGAGAGAATCTTCGAAAAACTCGATAAGGACTTATTCCAAGGGAATGCTTCAAAGGTTGGGTATCGCTCAAGCCATGGCAGGAGAACCAAAGCTTCTAATACTGGACGAACCCCTTTCAGGAGTCGATCCTGTGGGTAGAGCGGAGATAAAGGACATGATAAGAAAGCAGAAAGTTTTGGGGAAGACAATTATATTTTCCACCCACACACTTCCGGACATAGAAGAACTCGCCGACGAAATCGGCATAATAGACAAAGGAAAACTTGCTCTTCAGGATTCACTCCTGAACATAACTTCAAAATACCGCAATGTCCATACTCTAGTGATACAATCGAAAAAAAACGATTTGAATTCCCTGGGAGTTGAAAGTCAATTCCAGAATTGCGGAGAAAATTTTTGGAAATTCGAAGGTTCTACAGAAGAGGCGGAAAAGCTTATGAAAGAATGCGGTTCGGCAAATATAAAAACCATAAAGTTCGGACCTTCACTTTCGCCTTTGGAACAGATTTTTGTCGACCTGATAGGATCGAAATGAACAAAATCAGAGCTCTGACCGTCGTCACCGTCAAAGCGCTTCTCAGGGAAAAAACACTTTGGTTTATTTTGATTTTCCCTCTTCTCATGAGCCTCACCCCGATTATTTTAAAGCCTCTCGTGTTGGGGGAATTTGAAAAAATCCTCTACGACTTCGCGAACTCGACTTTTCTTCTAACCGGAATCCTTCTTTCGGTTGTGTCGGGAACCTCCGTTATACAGGCGGAGCTGAAACAAAAGACAATTTACCTGCTTTTGTCCAAGCCCGTCAGAAAAGAACAGTATCTTCTCGGAAAATTTTTCGGAATGTACGCAAGCGTTTTCATCGTCGAATTGGCTGTCGCTTTTCTTTTCCTGGCAGTTTTTCTTCTGACCGGCTCTTCTTTGCACCCTAATTTTTTTCTGACTTTCGCTTTTGTCCAGCTTCAGTTGATAATCGTCTGCGCTCTCAGCGTATTTTTCTTCACTTTCACCACGCCCATAACGGGAGCGGTTTTCACTTTTTTAACTGTCGTTTCAGGTCTTATGCTTTCCTCCGCTTTGAATTTCAGCGACATAAGCGACAAACTAAACCCATTGACCAAAACTATGGTCTCGTTTATTGGCTATTTTCTGCCGGCTTTCTCGGAAATAGACATAAACATCCTCGCCTATCACAGGATACCTCTTGGGGCGGATTTCATACTCGCTTCGGTCTCTTACGCGTTTTTTTATTCCCTTTCCTGTCTCTCCCTGTCTTTCCTGATATTTGAAAGAAGGGAATTCTTATGAATTTTCTGGAAGCTCTAAAATCCTATCCTTCTTTTCTACTCGCCGTTTACTGGTCTTTTTTCGGAGCGTGTCTCGGCTCTTTCGCGAATGTATGCATCTACAGAATTCCCAGAAAAATTTCCATAATCAGACCCAGGTCCTTCTGTCCTCGTTGCGGTCACAAAATACCCTTTTACCTGAACATACCCGTTTTGTCCTACTTTTTTCTGAGGGGAAAATGCCGTTTCTGCGGCGCTAAAATTTCCATAAGATACCCTCTCGTCGAAACTGCGGTAGCCCTTTTGTTTCTTGCGGTTTACCTGATGTTCGGGACATCCTGCGACACACTCAGATTTTCTTTCGCTTTTTTCTTTCTTTTCACGGTGTCGGCTACGGATTTTGACAGGTTCCAAGTTCCCGTAAGGCTGACAGCCGCGGGAGTTTTGACGGGTATTTTGACTTCTTTTCTGCCTAATCTTTTCACATCGCCCCTGGAGAGTTTTTTGGGGACCGTTATCGCGATAGGTTCCGTGGTTCTTTTCAACGACATATTTACCGCGATATTCTCCAGAGAAGGCCTTGGAGACGGCGATGCAAGCGTGGCCGGACTGATAGGAGCATACGCCGGCTGGAAAGCATTCTTTTTCTCTCTTTTTTTCGGAGCCGTTTTCGGAATAATTTTCAGCGTTGTACTTTTCTCCGTTGTAAAAGGCAAACATGATTCGGACTGGAGGGACCCTCAACCGAGGTGGAAAAAAATGCCTTTTGTTCCTTTTATGTTCATCGGTTTCGCCGTTTGGACTTTTTTAGCACGGTTTATGCCCGGCTATTTGCCTTTCTGACCTTTTTTAGCAGATACTTCAATACTGCCTTTCTTTTCATCCACCAAAATGGTTTCGTGAACGCGTATTTCTCCCCCGATAATTTTCTCAGCGACGACATTTTCTACATGCCTTTGGAGGTATCTCTTTATTGGTCTCGCGCCGTAAACCGGGTCGTATGCTTCCGACGCTATGGTCTTTCTCGCGTCTTCTGTCATCTCGATTTTCATGTCGGACTCCCTGAGCCTTTGGGCTATTTGACCGATCTGAAGATCGATGATCTTTTCCACCTGTTCTATAGTCAGAGGTGTGAATATCACGACTTCATCTACCCTGTTTAAAAATTCCGGTTTAAAGTGATTTCTTAGAGCGTCGAGGACGTCTTTTTTTCTCTCATCGAAAAGGTATCCGTCTTTTCCCATGCCCTCGACCAGCAATGTACTCCCTATGTTTGAAGTCATTATCAGAATTGTGTTTTTGAAATCGACTGTTCTGCCTTTGCTGTCGGTCAGCCTGCCGTCGTCCATTATCTGCAAAAGGGCGTTGAAAACGTCAGGGTTCGCCTTTTCAATCTCATCGAACAGAATCACGCTGTAGGGTTTTCTCCTGACAGCTTCGGTGAGTTGTCCTCCTTCATCGTAGCCGACGTAACCCGGAGGAGCGCCTATGAGTTTTGAAACCGAGTGCTTTTCCATGTACTCGGACATGTCTATCCTTATCAAATTTTCCTCGGTGTCAAAGAGCACTTGCGCCAGCGCTTTAGCAAGTTCTGTCTTGCCGACTCCGGTAGGGCCGAGGAAAATAAAATTTCCAATGGGCTTCGCGGGATCTTTGAGACCCGCTCTCGCTCTCAAAACTGCTTTCGACAGAATAGCCACGGCTTCGTCCTGACCTATCACCCTTTTGTGGAGCAGATCTTCCAGATGTATCAGTTTTTCCCTTTCGCCTTCGAGAAGTTTGTTGACGGGTATCCCTGTCCAGAGGGACACAACTCCCGCTATCTCTTCTTCTGTGACATCTTCTCTCAGCAGCCTGTCCTCTCCTTTTCCGGAAGAAGCCTCGAGTGACGCCAGCTCTTTTTCCAGATTCAACAGCTTGCCGTACTTGAGCTTGGCGGCTTTGTTTAGGTCGTACTCTCTCTCGGCTTTCTCGGCTTCGAGTCTGACCTTTTCCACCTCTTCCCTGATCTTTCCTACTCTGAGTATCTCATTTTTTTCCTCGGACCATTTTTTCTTCAACTCGCCGTATTTTGCCTTGTCCTTTTCTATGTCCGCTTCAATGTCCGCGAGTCTTTTTCTGCTACCTTCGTCTTTTTCTTTTTTTAGCGCTTCTCTCTCGATTTCAAGCCGTGTGATCTTTCTGTTGAGGTCGTCAATGACAGACGGCATGCTGTCTATTTCTGACCTGATCTTCGCCGCCGCTTCGTCTATGAGGTCTATTGCCTTGTCCGGAAGAAACCTGTCCGTTATGTACCTGTGGCTCAAGACCGCCGAAGCGACTATAGCGTTGTCTAAAATTTTTATCCCATGGTGGATTTCAAATTTTTCTTTCAACCCCCTTAGTATTGAAATTGTGTCTTCTACCGAAGGTTCATCGACGAGGACGGGTTGAAACCGCCTTTCCAGAGCCGCGTCTTTCTCTATGTGTTTTCTGTATTCGTCTATTGTCGTAGCTCCTATGCAGTGGATCTCCCCTCTGGCAAGAAGCGGCTTGAGCATGTTTCCGGCGTCGAGTGAACCCTCTGCCTTTCCAGCTCCCACGACAATATGCAGTTCGTCGATGAACATCAGTATCTTGCCACCAGATTGCTGCACTTCGTTCAGAACCGCCTTTAACCTCTCCTCGAATTCACCCCTGAATTTCGCGCCGGCTATGAGGGAGCCCATGTCGAGGGCGAATATTTTTTTGTCTTTCAAGCCTTCCGGGACATCTCCCCTATCTATCCTCTGGGCGAGACCCTCCACAATAGCCGTTTTTCCGACGCCTGGGTCTCCTATGAGGACTGGGTTGTTTTTTGTCCTCCTCAGAAGAATTCTCAAAACCCTTCTTATCTCTTCGTCTCTGCCTATTACGGGATCAAGTCTGTTGGACCTGGCGAGTTCGACAAGTTCCCTTCCGTATTTTTTCAACGCGTCGTAAGTCGTTTCTGGATCGGCGCTCGTGACCTTCTGACTTCCCCTTGCTTCCATTAGGATTTTGAGGAATTTATCCCGTTCGACTCCGAGCTCTTTGAGAATTTTTTTCGTTTTTTTACTCCTGTCCGAGAGCATCGCCAGCAAAATATGCTCTACGCTGACGAACTCGTCTTTCATCTGGGAGGCTTCGTCGAACGAATCCGCAAGAACGAGGTTGATGTCCGCGCCAATACCGGGAGAAGGCGCCCCCCCCTGTGCAGTCACCTGAGGAAGCTTTATAATCTGTTTTTCAATTTCGTCTTCGAGAGCGTCAACATCTACGTCCATCCTTCTCAAAATCTGAGGTATAAAACCGTTTTCCTGCCGGATAAGGCAGATCAGAAGATGTTCTGGTTCGATTATCTGGTTGGCTCTTCGTGAAGCCTCGATTTGAGAACACTGCAGGGCTTCCTGCGCTTTATTTGTCAATTTATTTAAATCCATAAACATCTCCTTTTTAATAAAAAAATATCTAATTTTGAGCATTTAGCAAGGCTTTCTCTTTAATTTCCTTGTCAGGCAGGGTTTAATTGGCTATATTACGTATCATGCAGGTAAAACTGACGGGAATATCATCTTACGCAGACCTCGAAAAGGCTAAACAAGCCGAAGCGATCGCCGCTTCCTTCGCCAGGTGCAGCAGGTCAAACCTCTCTCTATCCGAGTTGAGAAACCAGGCTCTTTCCGACGTCGAAAGCGCCAGAAAATCCAACGAAAAGATAGTTTTTCAGATGGGACACAAGTCCATAGCCGAACACGTCTGCATGAATTTTGACTTCTCAGGAGTCAGCAGATTAGCAGTAGAATACATTGAAAAACACAGGCTGGCTTCTTTCACGGAGAGATCTCAAAGATACACAAACATCATAGACAACGCCCTTTTGCCTGATGAATTCAAGGATAAAGACGCGAAAAGAATGTTCTTCGGTTTCACCGAGGCCTCCCAGGAACTATACGAAGAGCTTTCGGACAACATCGAGAAAAAAAACCCTTCAAAAGGAGATCCTTCAAGAGAGGATTCAAGATACGTCCTGTCTCTCGCCACGCCGACCCAACTTGGAATGACGGTAAACGCGAGATCACTTGAGCGTGTCATCTTCTCTCTGAGAGGTGTAGGGCTTTCAGAGACTCACAAAATAGCCGAACTTCTGGAGGCCGAAGGTAAAAAATACGTCCCGTCGCTGATAAAATACACCCAGAGGCCGCAAACCGCCGGGTCCGGCCTTTTTTTTGGCGAAGGCAAAGCCGGGGACAATGTCAAGTTGCTCTCTTTCACCAAAGACACAGACCTGGTAATAGCTTCGGGGCTGGTCTTCGAGCAGAGGGGTATTTTCCCTGAAAAGTTCGATGACAAATCAATGCAGGACATCTACAAAGGTGTCTACGAAAGCCTATCTGTCCACGACACTCTTCCGAGGGCTTTTGAACTCGCCGATTTCACTTTTCTGCTTACACTTTCATCCGCGGCTTTCGCACAGCTTAAAAGGCATCGAATGATGACGATTCTCTCGAGTTTACCCGACCCGAATCTTGGTATTGTCGTACCGGAATCAATCAATAGAGCTGGTTATGAAAAGGAATTCATGGATTTCGCCCAGAGGTCAAAATCCGCTTGGGAGCAAAGCGGGATGAAATTGGCATCACACTATTTTCTGATTAACGCCTTCAAAAGAAGGGTTCTCGTCAAGATGAACATGAGAGAATTATGCCATTTTTCAAGACTTAGAATGGACAAGCACTCCCAGTGGGAAATCAGGCGAACAGCCCATGAAATCGTCCGCGCAGCCCGTCAAAGAGCGCCGCTCGCCTCTTTCATGTTCTGCGGAAAAGACGATTTTGAAGCCCAAAAGTCTTTTCTGGATAACGAAGGCTTCAAATAACCCTTGGCTTTCATCCTCTACACGCCTTTGCCATCCTTTTGAAAAAAAACTTTTCGTGTGTTTTCAATCCCAAAAAGAATTTGTAAATCTTGTTTTATCAGTCGATAACCTCCGCTTTGACAAAGCATACCTTTTGTCATATCATCTCAATATAAACACCTTTCCCCCGGAGGTCTCGTGGAGAAGAAAAAAGTGTTGATTGTCGAAGACCAAAACCTTATTTCTCTGCGCATAAAACTCGTCCTGGAACAAAATTCATTCGATATTGTAGGCGTTGTCGATTCGGCTGAAGAAGCCCTTGAAATTCTCGAAAGGACAAAACCGGATGCTATCATTTTAGACATTGTCCTGTCAGGGAAAATGGACGGCATCACGGCTTCAGACATCATCAGAAAAAAATTCGGCATTCCTATCATTTTTCTGACAGCCTTAAAAGATCGGGAACAGCTGTCGGAACTTGCCCGGGACCAACACTACGCCGTTATCTACAAACCTATTCAAGAAAACGAAATAACCCAAAACCTGGAGAAGGTTTTAAGCAGGAACAGACAAAAACCTTCTGTCAGAGAAAAGACGGAATTTTCAGAAAATCACGAGATTTTTATAAAGGAAATAATCGACGAAAAATCTTTTGATTTTGTCAACTGTTTAATCCTGGTTCTCGACAAAAACGGCCGTTTGGTCAAGATGAACTCCAGGGCTGAACAGGTTTTACAAACCGCTTCACGAGAAGTCGAAGGGTTGAATTTCGACTCTGTTTTCAGTTTAAAAAGCCTGAAAAGCGGAAAAAATCCAGCCGATATCTTGAAAAGTTTTCTCAAAGACGGTGACGTCGAAATGTTTTCATCTTTCACCGAACTTAATTTTGAAGAACGTGCATTCGGGATTTTAAAAATGAGTTACGCTGTAAAAAATCCGCTTGGCGGATTCACATGCTTTATCCTCGCCATCAACGAAAAGCATCCTGAAGATACCATGGACAATTTCTACAGAATAAGTTCCGAAAGAATCAAGACAATCATTAACAATATTGGCGAAGGTATAGGTGTTGTCAGCGGGGATGAAGTTTTCATCTTTTCAAATCCTACCGCCGATAAAATTTTCGGCGTATACCCAGAAACCCTTATTGGAAAAGGATTGAAGAATTTTCTCAGCTTAGAACAATACCAAACCGTTTTATCCGAGACAGAAAAAAGGAAATCGTTGAATAAAACCACTTATCTTCTGGAAATATCGCGCCCTGACGGAGAAAAGAGAATTTTAAGCGTGACCGCCACGCCCGAGACAGACGAAAACGGATATTTTATTGGATCAATCGGAATTTTTGAGGATATTACGGAGAAAATCAAAAAAGAAAAAATTCTGATAGAAGAGCAGGAAAAACTAAAGCACCTAATAAACGGAAGCAAAGACATAGTCTATTCCATAGACACCTTGGGAAACATCGTCTTTATAGGACCGCAGACCAAAACTTACAATCTAACACCGGACGACGTAATCGGAAAAAACATACTTGAATTCATACACCCTGACGACAGGGAGAAAGCCATGAGCGATTACGCAAAAGTCTTGCAGACTGGGCAGTCGTTCCCTTCGGAGGTGAGACTCGTCGACATGCAAGGCGTAACCCATTGGTTTGAAGATTACGGAAATCCTTATTTCGACAGAGAAGGAAACATAATTGGGCAAATAGGCATGCTCAGGGACATCACCGAGAGAAAAAGAATGGACGATGAATTGAAGAGCGCTCTCAAGGAAAAAGAGATTTTGCTCCGTGAAATTCATCACAGGGTCAGAAACAACCTCGAGGTCATATCCAGCCTTCTTCAACTGCAGTCTTCATACGTAGGAGACGAAAAACTCTCCATTTTGCTCAAAGAAACCCAAAGTAGAGTTATGAGCATCGGCCATGTTCACGGCCTTTTATACCATTCCGAAAACTATTCGACGATAGAATTTTCCAATTTCATAGATACTTTGACCGAAGAGATTTTTCAGACCTTCAAAAAAACAATTAACCATATAGAGATAATAAAAGACTTGCAGAAAATCTCTCTGAGCATAGACAAGGCTATACCCGCTGGGTTAATCGTAAACGAGCTGATGATAAACAGCCTAAGGCACGCATTCGTCGGCAGGAAAGAAGGGGCATTGCTTATATCGCTACAACAAGACCAAACCAGCGACACCTATGGAGCAAGAAAAAAAACTTCGCAAGTATAACGGTAAAAGACAATGGAATCGGCATTCCAGAAGACATGGATATCGAGAGCGCTAAAACTCTCGGCATGACAATAGTCAAACTCCTCAGCAAACAGCTCAACGGAGTTATAACCATAAATAGAGAACTCGGCACTGAAATAGTTCTTCGCTTCCCCTTGTAGTCGCTTAAAATCTATTTTTATTCGATGTTTAATCTGAGTTTACTTTCCGGTTTAAATATATTTTCAACAATGCCGTTTGTGTTTTCGCACACATCAACTAATAAAATTATGCCGCGTCAGTGTCCGTCACTTAACAGCCTAAATAAATATACTACAGAATATAATTTACTCTCACGACCGGAACCAATTTGCCAGGGAATATGCAGAACGATGGCAGGCGTTCTGAGAAATGTTTTTTTTTAAATCGTAAAATACTTCAGGTAAAAAACCAATTCATCAGTTGAATCCCTGACAAGATAAGCTTCGACGAAGTATCCGTCCACATAAGCTTTTCTGGAGACAATAATTTCATCTGTGTCCGACAGCCACCACCGGAAATCGAAATTTCCGAAATTATCAGGAAAATCATCAATGTCTGTCAGTTCTATGATTTGTGCTTTTATTTCTTGTTCAGATTCTTCAGGAATTTGAATTTTTGCGAGAAATATAGGGTCAACTGGGGGTTTATAATAAAAATTGAGCCCTTTAGCATTGTCGGGTATGTCCAGGTTGACGGTCTCCTCGATGTATGTCATGGTCTCTTCTTCAAACTGAGTTGAATCCAATTCATGCTCTGAGAAATACTTGTCCCGACAGCCCGACAGGACTAAACCAATGATTATCAGGGAAGTTTTTCTGAACATATTCTTGCCTCCGATGAAATTCAAAAGAGTTTTACTTTCTTTCATTCCTGACTTTTTTTATGTACGGATTCAAGTCACGACAATAATCCTCGTAAAAGCTTGTCTTAACAATTTCCAAGCCAACACCTGTCTTTTTTTACTGCACATCAGGATTATCATCAACGTTTTTTACCTAACTTTAGCATAAGTTTTCAGTTATTTGTCAATCTTAGTGATTCTTGACTATACCTTTCACCAGTATTGGGATATTTAGCAATTATGCTTTCTATCTCTGAAATTTCGTCAGATGACAAATCCACATCTACGGCTTTAACATTTAATTCCAGGTATTTTCGCCTTTTGGTACCCGGTATAGGAATAACATCATTCCCCTGGGCAATCACCCATGCCAATGCCAGTTGGGAGGTTGTCAATCCTTTGTCGTTTGCGAAACTTGTCAATTCTTTCACCAGTTGTTTGTTGTTTTCAAGATGTTCTCCCTGAAATCTTGGCAACGTCAGCCGTATATCATTTATTTGGCTTATATCAAAGTTTTCAGTAAACATTCCTCTTCCCAAAGGCGCAAAAGGAATTAACGACATTTTGTGTTTCCTGAGTGTCGGTAAAATTTCATTCTCAATGTCGCGGCTTAACAATGAATACTCGCTTTGCAAAGCTGCGATTGGATGTATAGCATTTGCCTTTTCGATTGATTTGGCGGAAGCTTCCGAGACCCCTAAATATCTTACTTTGCCTTCTTTTACCAACTCAGACATTGCTCCAATTGTCTCTTCAACCGGGACTTTCAGGTCTATACGATGAGCGTAGTATAAATCAATACAATCGATCCCTAATCTTTGCAGGCTCAACTCTACCGCCTGTCTCATCCATGTCGGAGAACCATCCAATTCACTTGCTAAATGGTTTCCATTTTTTGAATACTTAAATCCGAATTTTGTCGCAATAAATACTTTGTCCCGGTTGGGTTTAAGCACTTTTGAAATCAACTTTTCGTTTTCGCCGCCTGCGTAAAAATCGGCGGTGTCCCAAAAATTTATTCCTAAATCCAGCGCTCTATTCAACGTTGCAATACTTTCATCATCATTTCTGTCGCCATAACCATGGGACATTCCCATACAGCCAAGACCTAGGGCTGAAACATTTTCCGACGTTTGTCCTAAGATTCTATACTTCATATTGTTTCTCCTTTTAAATATATTCTATTCCCATATTACAAATTTACCCCTAACCATCTTTTTTATGAAGCGGTTTGCTTCTTCTGGCAAAACATTTTCTTTAA